>MIBM01000118.1:0-2247 GCA_001830645.1 Spirochaetes bacterium RIFOXYC1_FULL_54_7 | reverse complement strand
CGTGGCCACCTTTCTGGCAATCGTAGTATGGGCAAGAACCAGGGATGCGGCCTGGATGCTCATCGTTGTAGGCATCGTGGCTGGTTATGCCGACATCCTGTATTCCCTGCTCCTGAAGTTCGGCCTTGCCCCGGAACGAGGCCTTTTAATTGGTGGCGTTCCGGTATTGTCTGTCATCTTTCCCGTTCTTCCATGGCTGTTTTTCTCCGTTGGTTTCTGGGTGATGATTTCACGCAAGCGCCGTTGATCCCTCTGGCGTAATGCCAGAGGGGGTACCACATGGTAATGTACGCTTATGAACCAGTCGGTTATGACGGAGAGCTTGTTACCGTCGAAGTAGACCTGCGCAGGGGCATTCCGAACATGGATATCGTCGGTTTGCCCGATGGTGCAGTAAAGGAATCCAGAGAGAGGATACGGGCTGCCATCCGCAATGGCGGCTTCGACTTTCCGCTGGAGCGGCTGCTCATCAGCCTTGCTCCGGCAGCAGTCCGCAAAGCCGGGGCTTCGTTTGACCTGTCCATGGCACTTGCGGTGCTTGTGGCGTCCGGGCAGGTCCCTGATTTTGGCATGCCGGTCATGGCTCTTGGAGAACTGGAATTGTCGGGCCGGGTCCGGCCGGTTACCGGTGTACTTCCGGCCGTCTCGGCAGGACTCAGGGCGGGCCTCCGTTGTTTCATCGTTCCTAAGGCCAACCTGCGCGAGGCCATGGTACTGGCTCCCGGCCTGTCATGGGCCTTGGAATCATTGGAAGGCTCTGCCAGACTGGCAGCAGCCATCCGTGGCGCGGCTCCGGCGGATGAATTCCTTGATGACCATGAATACCACGGACACTCCCACCCAAGTGGACTTGAATACGGCAGCAGCCGGGGTAATGAGGCTGTCCGCGACAACAGCCTCGCTTGCGGCAATCTTACCTGTGGAAACGGACTAGCCAGTGTCGACCCTCCCAGCCCTGCCCGTTTCTTCCAGTCTCCCGTAGAAGACCTGCGGGATATCCGTGGCCAACCCCAGTTGCGTCGTGCCCTTGAAGTGGCAGCCGCAGGTGGACATCACCTGTTGCTGTTCGGCCCGCCTGGCTCGGGCAAAACCATGGCAGCCAGGCGCCTGCCGGGCATACTTCCCGATCTGGATGATGCCGACGCGGTGGCAGTCACCACCCTGCATTCCCTCAGCGGTATCCTTCCAGAGGCCTCGGGTCTCCTGAGAAGGCCGCCCTTCCGGACTCCCCACCACGGCGCTTCTGCGGAAGGCATAATTGGAGGCGGGCATTCAAGAAAACCAGGTGAGATCAGCCTTGCCCATGCCGGTGTCCTTTTCCTTGATGAGACACCCGAGTTCAGGGCTGATGTACTGCAGGCTATGAGGGAGCCCATAGAGAATGGCTGGATTTCAATAGCCCGGGCTGATCGAACGGTCAGTTATCCAGCCAGATTCATGCTTGTGCTGGCGTGCAACCCCTGCCCCTGCGGGAATCTCGGCCGGCCATCAGGCGTCTGCCTGTGTTCGGCAGATGAAATACGGCGATACTGGAAGAAGCTTGGTGGTCCAATGTTGGACCGGATGGATCTTCGGCTTCCTGTAATGCAAGCAGCCCCAACGGATTTGTCTGGCCCGGTAGGTGAGGATAGCGCGACGGTGAGGATCCGGGTCACCAAGGCCAGGAATGCGCAGCTTGTGCGGTATCGGGATGAAGCAGTTAAATCCAATGGCAGGCTCTCCCCTGCACTTACAGAGTTGTATTGCGCGCTGGAAGCTCCGCTTGGGTCTTTCCTGATAGAGGTGGCTGAGCGGACCTTCCTTTCTTCCCGGGCATATCATTCCGTTTTGAAGGTAGCCAGGACAATAGCGGATCTGGATGATGCCGGACCTGTCCGTCTGGACCACCTCCAGGAGGCCATTGCCCTGCGGCGCTACGGTGAAGAGGATCAATTCTGGATGGTGCCGTAATAGACTATGATGCACTGAAAATATATGTATTGTCTGGCGCGCCGGTGCTGGATTATGTGAAAATCGCTTGACATTGATAGTCCGGGTGACTATAAATAGTACAACGATTTTATAAATATTCCGCCAATTGCGGCTTGACGTGCATAGGTGGTATTTTGTATATTGATCGAGCGCCTTTTTAGTAATCATCTGATTCTATTCATTGGCTGAGATAATAATTGCAGTGTTTTGTATATACACTTCGCGGCTTCGGCTAGATGCGGGTGTCTGCAGGGACTGCTTGACAAAAGATGATAG
>MIBM01000117.1:3783-11212 GCA_001830645.1 Spirochaetes bacterium RIFOXYC1_FULL_54_7 | reverse complement strand
ATTGTCGTAGGCTTGAAGCCCGCCTGCGTGGCGGCCTGTGTTACCCGTGCCCTCGATGCCGGGCCACTAACCGAGTTGTGGCTGAAGTATCCAGAAGCCAGAAAGAATATTCCGGGTTTCGAGCCTGGACAGCTACAGCCACACATTATCTTCAGCAGTCGTTTCGGGGAAACCTGACTGAGCCCAGGTTGGACAAGGAGCTGAGTGCTATACCCTCCAGGTATCCCAACGAGATGCTGAATTTGCCTGGATGCATCCGGAAGCCGACTCCATATCGATCTTGGGTCATCCCGCATTATGCAGCGGCCAGATAGAACGGGGCTGATGAGGATGGCAAAAGCGGGTCCTCTTCTTACTTATCCTGGGTCAATTCCTCCGCAATCAGTTCCGCCTGCTTGAGCATGGTCTCGGTAGCCAGCATCTGCATGTCCGGGGGGTAGCCGTACTGGCGCAGGATGCGCTTGACGATGACCTTGAGCTTTGCTTTGACGCTTTCCTTTATGGTCCAGTCGATGGAGGCGTTTTCATAATCGGTAAGGCCCAGCTGCCGGGGTTCCTTGTCCATCTGCTGGATTTTAGTTATCTGATCGTAGAGGTGAGGATCATTCTTTTTCGTGACATACCTTTGATTTGGCTACGGACACGATGAAGTGCATACAAAGCTCGATGGAACTCCGTTCTATCTTTTCGTCCCGGAGAAAATATTAATAACTACAGACCAGTTCAAACTCCAGCAAGTCAATGTATTCAGATTCAAAGAAAGGCAAGGTCGATCTCGCCATTGCGCCTTACAAGCTCTTTTATAACTTTAAATGAACCCTCAGCGTCCTTGATGTCCAGCAGTTCAACAGGTGAGTGAGAATAACGCCTTGGAATTGCCAGCACTCCGACAGGAATTCCTCCAGCAGCTAATGCCAGGCGCGATGCATCGGTCGTATAGGACTCCCCTGCTATAGTCAAGTATTGGACTGCCACTGACGCGGCTATTGATGCCTGCTCGATCATTTCCCTGATTTTCGGATGAATGATGGTATAGAGTTCTGCGGACACGATGCTGTCAACCAAAGGACAGACCGGACCTTTCCCAAGGTATACAGGGAGCCTGGACTCCGTGTTGATATCCGGAGTGTCCCCACAAGGTATCGTATCCAAGGCTATGGCATAATCGGGTTTCACTATCGAGCCAACCATTTGAGCTCCTAACATGCCAACTTCTTCTTTTACCGAAAAGACTACATTGAGAGTACCTGGGAACTGCTCGTTCTTTAAATCATTAAGCAATTCTATCAGGATAGCACAATTGATTCTGTTATCTATCGCTTTTGTGGAAACGAGATCCGGATTGGAAAGCACCATGAAATCGCTCTGGAATACGATGGGTTGTCCTACACGTATTCCGTAGCTGGCGACTTCTTCTCGCGAGGAGGCTCCAATGTCGATATAACACTCTCGTACGGACTTTATTTTTTGCCTTTCCTCTTGTGTTTGAATATGCCGGGCTTTTACACCAATCACACCTGGGATCTTCTTTTCCGTGATCCAGACCTTTCTTCCTGGTAGCAGTCCCTCGGATACCCCGCCTAGTATATCGAAAGCCAGAAAGCCGTTTCCCATGATGTTCTTTACACAAAACCCAATTTCGTCCATATGAGCGGTCAGCATCATGGAGGGCCCAGGTGTGCTACCTTTTTTGATCAGCAGAATATTACCGTTTCGATCGACACTAACGTCATCCGCCAAGCCTGCTATTCGATGTAGGATGTATTGAATTACCCCCTGTTCATACCCCGATACCCCTACGAGGCTAGTAAGATACTTGAGGCTGCTCTTGATCCTTTCCCGTAATTGCATACCCACCTCCAAGCAATATACTCCAGTTTCGACAAGATCATTTGTCTTGATAAAACCTGCCCAGTTCTCTCCTCGGAGACTGATTTGTAGAAAAAACTTTCAAATAAGAATAAATTAGTCTGATTTTGAGGAAAATGAAGTGCAGGCTGCCGACAATGTCAATCGGTGCAAATCAACCAAAACAGCCTCACTTAGCTTCGGGCCGATATAACCTCCGGCGAGGACAAAAGCTACCGGAAGTCTCTTTCGTGAGCACCATTCGAACACAATGGATTCACGTTTGGAAAGAACATCCATTGTCATCCCTTCCAAGCCTCCCTCAGGACAACCCTCATATGGATCCATACCAGCATTGTAGATGCATAGATCGTAGGCGAGGTCTTTCCTATCTGTCTCGTCCAGTAAGCGTAAAAGGGTCTGGTTATAATCAGCGGAATTCTCGACTATAGTGAGGCTTGCGTTTAAGGTGCTCTCGTAACGATCGTACTTGCTTACAGCAATGTCCACCTGGCTGACACGAGGATCTGACAAGATCATGGAGGCGGTCCCACCGCCGCAATGTGCATCCAAATCGAGAATCAAGACCGATTTTGCTCCGGAAGCCAGAATATCATTCGCTGCGATTACCAAACCGTTGAAAGTACAATACCCGGCACCTCGATCCCTCCGGGCATGATGTAATCCGCTCGAAAGAGATCCCGCTACACCATCTTTCATCGCCGCCCGAGCAGCGGCAACCGCTCCCCCATTGGAAGAAAGAACCATTGGAAGAAAGCCGCTATCCCATTTGAGTTCCTGTGATTCGGCAAGTTCCCGAGGCTCCCCGGTCTCTATGGCTCTTACATACCGGTAATCATGAACGGCAGAAACTTGGTTCACATCCAGGGATTCTGGCTCAAATAGTTCCACTCCTGTTATCGGAAATTTTGATAATGAATCCGCTATCCATTGGGCTTTTCTCGTGGTCGCGAATCCAAACTGAGAACGGACATACATTGGACTATAAAACACTTTCATAAGAAACCTCCACTTATCTACATCAATATGGACGATACAAGTCCAGAATACTCGTTCCGCACACTTCGTTGGTTTTGGCAACAACCGGTTGAACTACCAAGTTTTTTTATGGCCTAGCATGCAACAGACGTGCTGTTGAATCTAGTGAATTGGCATGTTTTAATATTTGTCAAGGAAATAATTCCAGATATTTGAATCATGCACCGCAAAAGACTGTAAGAGAGTTTGAATCAGGAATCCAAAAACGGAATCGTGACAACATACGATGATCATTCTGTGCTTCCAGCAAACCTATTTCAATTAGTAAAAATAATAGTTGCGCTATAAGTAAAAGAGGTTTATACTTTTTATTGGACACATGTAGCATATATGGACATAAACAATTCTTCAGCGAAAAAGACAATTGGAATCCTCCTTCAGCTTGCAACAAAGCCATACGAGTACAGTGCACTCGATTTGAGCAGTCTTCTCGGAATAACCAGGAGTACAGTTCACCGTAACTTAAACGAGCTCAAGGCTGAACTTCTCGTTCTACAGAATCCACTTACCAAGAAGTACAGTCTTGGTCCGACGGCGTATCATATAGGTTCGGCCTACCTTTCCACTTTCTCCCAAATGGCCCAAATTCGTAGTCTTCTTGCCCGGGCAACAGAGAATGTGGGTCAGACAATTGGCTTTTCAAAATTGGTTGGTGAAAGGGTTATCAATCTGATTCAAATAGAAACATACCAATCTATCCGTATCGGTCGAGCAGAAGGTTCGTACTATCCTATTAATTGCGGGGCTTATGGGAAATGTATCATGGCTTTTTTCGAGCCTTTGCAGAGGCTGGAGGAACTTGTCCGTGAACGTCCTTTAAAAGCTTACACAAAAAAAACAATCACGAATCCAGACGAACTTCTGTTGGAGTATTCATCAATACGGAAACGAGGTTATGCGATCAGCGATGAGGAACTTTCTGAAGGCTTGTATGGGATCGGGGCTCCAGTATTCGATTCTAAGGGACAAATTTTCGGTTCTGTTGCCACCGCCTTCATCAAAGGTACCGTAGACTCTGGCACGCTCAAGAATCTCATTTTGGAAATTAAAGAGAACGCAGCTGAAGTAAGTCGATACATTGTATAGAAAAATAGGCTCATATCCATTCGCGGAAAGGAGGCTACCGGACTGCAGCAGAAACGGGGAGGACGTTGTTTTCCAGTTTCTGCATGATATGCCGACTCATTCGCAGTCGCCTGGAACCGTTCCTGTGAATGGTCATTTACAAAGTTTCTCAGGAGGATTTATGATCAACTATGTATGGTTTGGCCTTATCGCCATCGGAACAATCGTCGGGTTTGCCACAGGCAATATCCAGGCGATTACAGACGGTGCCATCAATGCAGCAAAAACTGCGATCGACCTTAGCTTTGGATTGATTGGTATAATGGCCATGTGGCTTGGGATAATGGCTATCGCGGATGAGGCGGGACTCGTCAAGAAATTAGCTCATCTCATGAAGCCTTTGATGAGTAAACTATTCCCTGATGTTCCTCCCGATCATCCTGCATTGGGAAACATCGTTCTGAACATTGCCGCTAACATGATAGGTCTAGGTAATGCTGCGACTCCGATCGGGCTTAAGGCATTCAAGGAACTCCAGTCACTGAATAGCACTACAGATACAGCAACAAACGCAATGTGCACGTTCATGGCCATCAATACATCCCAAGTGCAGATCATTGCTGCGACTACTGTTGCGCTACGAGTAGCAGCCGGAGCCACCAATCCGACGGACATCATAGGTGCGACCCTGCTCGCAACGACAATTTCTACAGCCGTCGGTATAATCGCCGTGAAGCTCTTCGAGAAACTCCCGAAGAACCGTGCGAGCTGTCCTGCTCCACTGGCAAACCTGAGTGAAGGAGCCTAGCCATGTTCGTAAAAATACTTGAAGTCATTTCCTTGTATGCGATTCCTGTAATTATTATATTTGTTGTCGGCGTTGGAATGCTCAAGAAAGTCAAAGTATATGAAGTATTTACCGAAGGTGCCAAAGAGGGTTTTGGTACAGCAATCCGCATTATCCCATTCTTGGTGGCTATGCTCATGGCTATCGGTATATTCAGGGCATCAGGTGCTATGGGGATGCTTGCAAAACTTCTTTCACCTATAACGAATTTGATCGGGATGCCAGCGGAAATATTCCCGATGGCTTTGATACGACCTCTGTCTGGAAGTGGCGGGCAGGCTATGATGACTACTCTGATGAAGGAATTCGGTCCTGATTCCTTAATTGGTAGAATGGCCTGTGTTATGAATGGTGCCACGGATACTACTTTTTATATTCTTGCTGTCTACTTCGGATCCATTGGTGTGAAGAAGATCCGACACTCATTGTCTGCATCTTTGATGGCTGACTTGGCGGGAATATTGGCTGCCGTGGTTATTTCGAATATCATGTTCGGCTAAGGTCGATTAAGATGATTTTTCCCGCAGTGCTCAAACCTGGTGATACTGTTGCGATAGCAGCTCTGTCCTCGCCAGTGGAAATAGGAATCGAACAGGCTTGCAAGACCGCTGTCGAATCCATGGGCTACAATGTCGTTCTAGGTAACTGTGTTTCAAAGTCCATCCGGGGATATGCAGCTGGCACTGGGGCGGAAAAGGCCGATGATTTGATGGGTATGTTCAGGGATAAATCCATTAAAGCTATTTGGTGCCTACGGGGAGGAATTTCCAGTAGCCACGTTGTAGACAAGCTGGATTATGCTGAGATTAAACGTAATCCCAAGATATTCGTAGGGTACAGTGATATCACAACTCTGCATGTGATGCTAAATCAGAAAAGCTCTTTGGTAACATTTCACGGCCCAATGGTAAGGACGAATATGCTGGAAAAGTATGACGATTTTACCAGGAGTAATTTTGAATTAGCACTGAACTTTTGCGATGGTTTTTCACTATCGAATCCCCCAGGAGAAAAAATTATGGTCGCCAGCGAAGGCCGGGCGGAAGGTGTGATAGTTGGGGGAAACCTTGCCTTATTGACATCAATGTTGGGAACTCCGTACCAGGTAGAGATCAGGGGAAAGATACTGTTTATTGAGGATGTCAACGAGAAGCTGAACAAAGTTGACCGGATGCTACACCATCTGCGTTATGCGGGGAAATTCGAGGGCCTCAAAGGGCTTATCGTCGGTGATTTTTCCAACTGTGAATTGGACGATCCGAGATATGGCCTTGCGGAGCTACTAGCAGATGAAGTTGGCACTTTAGGCATTCCTGTCTTGTATAACATCAAATCGGGCCATTGCTTCCCAATGTCAACAATACCTTTGGGGGCCTGGTGTGAGATGGATACAAGCACCAAGAGCATCAAGTTCACGCGTTAGTGAATTAACTGTTGTATCATCCAGGAATAACCGTTGCGGTGGAAAGCTAATCCCAGTTCACTGCAACGGCATTCCTGATCGGTTACGAAATCATTAATATTTAATATATTTTATTAACTATCCATCGCAACCTTTATGCTATAGTCTTCATTTACAGCCATTTACATTAAATCACAACCGGGTCAACTCCTCCGCAATCAATTCCGCCTGCTTGAGCACTGTCTCGGTGGCCAGCAACTGCATGTCCGGCGGGTAGCCGTAGTGGCGCAGGATGCGTTTGACAATGACCTTGAGTCTGGCCTTTACGCTTTCCTTTATGGTCCAGTCGATGGAGGCGTTTTCTTTTACTTTCTCGTAGAGGACTACGGCCAGCTCCCGGAGCTGGTCCTGCTGCATCAGCTGCCTGGCGCTGTCGTTGTTGGCTATGGCGGTGTAGAAGGCGTACTCGTAGTCGGTAAGGCCCAGCTGCTGGGGCTCCTTGTCCATCTGCTGGATTTCCTTGGACAGCTTGATCAGTTCTTCTATGACTTCCGCGGCGGTGAGTATCTTGCTGTGGTATCTCTGGATGGAATCTTCAAGCATTTCCATGAGTGTGCGGCTCTGGACCAGGTTCTTCCTGGCCCGGCCTCTGATCTCGTCGTTCAGCAGCTTTTTAAGGACCTCCAGGGCAAGGTTCTTGTGTTCCATGTTCTTTACTTCCAGGAGGAAGTCTTCGGAGAGTATGGAGATTTCGGGTTTCTTTATGCCTGCGGCATCGAAGATGTCTATGACTTTTTCGGTGACCAGGGCCTTGTCTATGACCTGGCGGATGGCGGTTTCAAAGGCTTCGTCGGTCCTGCCCGAGCCGGAGCTGTCAAACTTTATCAGCCTGGCTTTTACGGCCTGGAAGAAGGCAACCTCGTCCCTTGCGTCCATAGCCTGCTCGTGGGGTATGGCTATGGAGAAGGCCTGGGACAGGGCGGATACTTCGTCCATGAAGCGCTTGCGGCCGTTATCCTGGGACAGGATGTGTTCCTCGGCTGCCAGGATAAGGGACAGCTTCCTCCCGGTGCCGGCTTCGAAATAGTCTTCGTAGGCAAAGCCGTGGAACAGCTGGGAGACTACTTCAAGTTTCTCCAGCATCAGATGCACTGCCTGTTCCTGGGTGGTGGCGGGGTCGCCCTTGCCGCCGGCGTCGGCATAGAAGG
>MIBM01000117.1:1125-3771 GCA_001830645.1 Spirochaetes bacterium RIFOXYC1_FULL_54_7 | reverse complement strand
TGAGGTCCGAGGCTATGCCCAGGTAGTCCACGATGAGGCCGCCTGTCTTGTCCTTGTAGACCCGGTTTACCCGGGCTATGGCCTGCATCAGGTTGTGGCCCTGCATGGGCTTGTCTATGTAAAGGGTGTGCAAGGATGGTACATCGAAGCCGGTAAGCCACATGTCCCGGACTATGACCAGCTTGAGCTCGTCTTCGGGCTTCCTCATGCGGTCGGCCAGGATGCGGCGCTGGTCCTTGGTGGTGTGGTGCTTTTCTATCTCGGGGCCGTCGGAGGAGGCGCTGGTCATGACCACCTTTATGGCGCCCTGCTTAAGATTGTCGCTGTGCCAGTGGGGCCTGAGGGTAATTATCTCCTTGTATAGCTCGGCGGCTATGCGGCGGGACATGGTTACTATCATGCCCTTGCCCTCCAGCACTTCCTGCCTGGCTTCGAAGTGGGTAACGATGTCCCTGGCCACCTGCCTGATCCTGGCGGCGCTGCCGATAAGGGCCTCAAGCTGGGTCCATTTGGCCTTGGCCTTCTGGGTCTCCGACAGTTCATCCGGGGGCAGTTCGTCGTCCAGTTCCTTGATGAGCCTGCGGCCTTCTTCGCTTAAGGTTATCCTGGCCAGGCGGCTCTCGTAGTAGATGCGCACCGTGGCGCCGTCCTGCACCGCCTGGGCTATGTCGTAGACATCCACATAATTGCCGAAGACCGCCGGGGTGTTCACGTCGGTGTTCTCTATGGGCGTTCCGGTAAAGCCCAGGTAGGTGGCTCCGGGCAGGGCGTCACGCAGGTACTTGGCAAAACCGTAGACCACCCGCTTGCCGATGACGTTGCCGCCCGCATCCTTGTCGTCCACGGTCTTGGGCTTGAAGCCGTACTGGGTGCGGTGGGCCTCGTCGGCAATGACGATGATATTGGTGCGGTCCGACAGCTGGCCGTAGACATTGCCCTCGTCGGGCTGGAACTTCTGGATGGTGGCAAAGATGACACCCCCGGAGGCCACCTTTAAGAGGTCCTTGAGTTGGTCGCGGTTTTCCGCCTGCACCGGATCCTGGCGCAACAGCTGCCGGGAGGAGGCAAAGGTATCAAAGAGCTGGTCGTCCAGGTCGTTACGGTCGGTTATCACCAGGACCGTGGGGTTGTCCATGGCCAGGACAATCTTGCCTGTGTAGAACACCATGGACAGGGACTTGCCCGAGCCCTGGGTGTGCCAGACTACCCCGCCCTTCCTGTCGCCCCTGGGCTGGGATCCTGCCAGGCCCAGGGTGTAGCGGGCCGGGCTTTCGGCGGCCATGTCCGGCAGGACGGCGCCGGCGGGGGCATGGTCAAAGCCGGCAGCGCGCAGGGTGGACTGCACCGCGCGGTTCACCGCGTAATATTGATGATAGGCCGCCAGTTTCTTTACCGTCTGTATGGTGATGATGCCGGTGTCCGCATCCTCTTTGCGGGATTTTTCAAAGATGATGAAGTGACGCAGCAGGTCCAGCAGGGTTGCCTTGCCCAGCATGCCCTGGATCAGAACCTGCAGCTGGCTATCCAGACGGGAAGCCTCTACCCTGCCGTCGGCGGTCTTCCAGGCCATGAAGCGGTTGAAGGCTGAAGACAGGGTGCCCGCTTTGGCCTCCAGCCCGTCGGAAAGCACCATGAAGCCGTTGTAGGGGAAGAGGGACGGAATGGCCTGCTTGTAGGTCTGCACCTGCCTGTAGGCCGAATCCACCGTGGCATTGTCTCCTGCAGGGTTCTTGAGCTCCATAAGCACCAGGGGCAGGCCGTTGACGAACAGCAGTACATCCGGGCGCTTGTTTACCTGGTTCCCGGTAATGGAGAACTGGTTGACCACCAAAAATTCGTTGTTCTCAGGCACATTGAAGTCCACCAGCCACACCAGGTCTCCCCGGTTCTGGCCGTTCTTCTGGTAGCTTACCTTGATGCCCTCGGTAAGCAGGCGGTGGAAGGCCTCATTGTTGGCAATAAGCTCAGGTGAAGCCAGGCGCTGGATCTGCTTTATGGCGTCTTCCCTGGAGGTGCCGGGAACCCCTGGGTTTATCCGGGCCACGGCGGTCTGCAGCCTGCCAAGGAGCAGCACCTCCTCAAAGGAAGCGCGCTCGGGGTTTGCACTATCGGGAGCTATGGAAGGCCCGTAGATGTAATGATAGCCTTGTTTCTCAAGGAGTTCGATGGCAAAGGCTTCGATGGCGGATTCGGTGATTCTGGTCATGCTGGCTCCAGCAAGAAGTCCCGGATGTTTTTATGCAGGATGCCCTGGTGGCTGCGGTCAAATTCGTCCAGAGACAGAACGTATTTGGGATAATTGTCGGCAATGGATAACAGAACGCCGAATTCCCTTTCCATTGTTTCATCGGTGGCCAGCAGATAGCAGACCTGCACATAGATGGTCTGGCCGGCCTTGCGGGCGCAGAAGTCCACTTCGGCATTCTTCGCCTTGCCCACGGTGACATCGTATCCCCGGCGCAGCAGTTCCATATAGACAATGTTTTCCAGAACCTGATTGATATCCCGCTGGTTGTTGCCATACAGGGCTTCCCGGATCCCATGGTCGGTCAGGTAGATTTTCTCCTGGGTTGCCAGCAGGGCCTTGCCCACCAGATCCTGGCGTTGCACCAGATGCAGGAGGCAGGCCGAACGACAGTATTCGAT
>MIBM01000117.1:0-1056 GCA_001830645.1 Spirochaetes bacterium RIFOXYC1_FULL_54_7 | reverse complement strand
AGAAAACGTGTTTCCCACATTGGCAATGAAAAACAGGAGCAGCTGGCGAAGCTGGGCAAGATCCCTTACCCGGTTCCGCTGGGCAATGTCCTTGAGGATGGTGGAATCGAATATGTCGGAGAGGTACTGGTTGGCATCCACATCGGAGAACGGGTAATTATACAAAAAAGGAAAACCGCCACGTTGCAGATACAGCTGGAACGCCTCCGCCTTGCCCAGGTTCGACTTCTGCCGGGCCAGGAGGTCAAGGACCTCCGCAAAGGAGAAGGGGTACATTTTAATTTCTACATACCGGCCTGCCAGATAGGTGGCCAGTTCTCCGGACAACAGGCGCGCATTGGAACCCGTAAGGTAAATATCCGCATCGATATCCACAAGCAGGGAGTTGACCAGGGTCTCCCAGCCGGCCAGCTCCTGCACCTCGTCCAGAAACAGGTGTATCCGCTTGCCATTGGCCTGCGCCGTCAGGCTGTTGATAGCAGCCATGACCGTATCAAGGCTCTGTACACGTTTGTCTGCCCTGGACTCGAAGTTCAGGGCCAGTATGCGACTGTCCGGCACGCCCTGCTGCCTCAGCTCTGCCTGGACCAGATCCAGCATGACGGACTTACCACAGCGCCGTATGCCGGTAAATACCTTGACCACCGGCGTATTCATGAAGGGCCGTATCTTCTGCATGTACAAATCACGGCTGACCATGGATATAATGGTAATCCGACTATATCGAAAACACAAATAGAAACAGTTGATTATTTTCGATACAACGTAATTTATTTTCATGCCGAACGGATGGTGACCTGGGAAACTATAGCAACCGTAGGCTTGAAAGGGTTATTATATGAGCATTATTGCAATATATAAAAAAGTGATGATGAACAGCAAATGGTTTGTGGACGTTTCAGTCCCTGATTTAGCAAAGGTTAAAGTTTAAGCCGCCAACTATGACGGAACATATAAAAGTAAAAAATATACAACTGACCAGTGTGTTCCAAGCTCTTAAAAGGATTCGATGAACATACTAATTTGAGAGGCAGTAAGTGCTCCACTGCCCCCCAT
>MIBM01000116.1:9655-11105 GCA_001830645.1 Spirochaetes bacterium RIFOXYC1_FULL_54_7 | reverse complement strand
CCTCGGCCCTGGCAAGGGCATTCAGGATGGATGACTTGCCTGCATTGGTATAACCGACTATGGCCGCCCGTGGCAGCTCAAGGCGCTCGCGCTTCTTGCGCTGGGTCTGCCGGTTCTTGCGGACAGCTTTCAGTTCTTCCTTTATGTCCATAATCCTGCGCTTTATCTCGCGCCTGTCCAGCTCCAGCTTCTGTTCACCCGAACCCTTTGTACCATACCGGCCGCCCTTCTGGCGGTGAAGATCCTCGTATGAATGGGATAGCCTGGGCAGGGCGTATTGCAGCCTGGCAAGCTCTACCTGCAGGGTAGCCTCACGGGTATGGGCGCGGCGCGCAAAAATCTTGATGATGAGCTCTGCCCGATCATAAACGCTCAGACCTGATAGCTCTTCCCAGTTCCGTTGCTGTACCGGGCTGAGGCTACGGTCGAAGATGATGGAGTCTGCCTCCAGGGCCTTGGCAGCGGCAACAAGCTCGTCAGCCTTGCCTGTTCCGGTCAGGAAGGCTGGATTACGTTCCCGCAGTACAACCATCGCCGAACCGACAGTTTCTACCCCCAGGGTCTCGGCCAGACCGTTCAATTCGCGCAGAAGGCTCTCGGCCTCCAGGATCCTGACGTCACCGTCCCGGACACCTACCACAAAAGCCCGTTCGGGTCGTATCGATGTATCGTGTAAATCTTTCACCCCTGCATATTACTCACGAAAGCCCCCTTTAGTACACAGCAAGCCTCCTGGACCAGAGAACTTAGCCCGACTTTTCCACTGCTCTTGTTCCCACAGGGCCCTGTTTCCTGCCGAAGCTTGCTCCCTCCGGTCGAGGATGATACAATAACACGACAGCAGGGGATTACCCAGGACTGCCCCGGGAAGGAATTCCCTCCCGCAAAGGAGCACCTAATGGCCATGAAACTGAGTGAACTCGGCAAATCGGTTCTTGAAACGGAATATGCGGTGCGCGGTCCGATCGTGGCCCGGGCCCAGGAGCTGGAGAAAAACGGCAAAGACATAATTTATTGCAATATCGGAAACCCCCAGGCCCTGGAACAGAAACCCCTGAGCTGGGTCAGACAGATCCTTGCCCTCTGTGAATATCCGGCATTGGCCAAACTGTCTCCATCAGCATTTCCGGCTGATACCATGGAAGTCGCCGACAGGCTCATCAAAGGGACCAGGTTTGGCCTGGGAGCCTATTCAGAGAGCAAAGGGGTACGCTTCATCCGGGAAGCAGTTGCCGGCTTCATTGCGGAACGGGATGGAATTAGTGCCGATCCGGATGCCGTATACCTCACCGATGGTGCATCAAAGGGTGTCCAGGCAGCCTTGCGCTTGCTCATCAGCGGACCCAATGACGGCATCATGGTACCCATACCCCAGTATCCCTTGTATTCAGCCACCATTACCCTGTATGAAGGCAAACAGGTCAACTACTACCTGGACGAGCACAACGAC
>MIBM01000116.1:2778-9540 GCA_001830645.1 Spirochaetes bacterium RIFOXYC1_FULL_54_7 | reverse complement strand
ATGCTGCCAATATCGCCATGATAATAGATTTTGCCAAGGAACATGGCCTGACCATACTGGCTGATGAGGTTTACCAGGAAAATATCTACCATCCGAATGACAGATTCACTTCTTTTGCCAAGGTCATGGCAGGCAAGAAGGAGAGCGATGTGTCGCTCTTCAGCTTCCATTCAACCAGCAAAGGCTTTCTGGGTGAATGCGGCCACCGGGGCGGCTATTTCGAGATAC
Source organism: Spirochaetes bacterium RIFOXYC1_FULL_54_7 (assembly GCA_001830645.1). Taxonomy (GTDB): domain Bacteria; phylum Spirochaetota; class Spirochaetia; order Treponematales; family UBA12059; genus MIBM01. Next base: position 9,312 of record MIBM01000116.1, on the reverse strand, counting down.
GCAACATACCAGCCGATGTTGCCGCCCAGATACTGAAACTGCAATCGGTCAGCCTATGTGCCAACCTGCCCGGACAGATCGCTGTCTACTGCATGATAAACCCACCCAAGGATGGCTCTCCGAGCCATGCCATCTACACCACGGAACGTAACAATGTGCTTGGAGCACTCAAGGAACGGGCAGCCATCCTGGCAGAAGGCCTGAACAAAATACCGGGTATACGGTGCAACACCGTCGCCGGAGCCATGTACGCCTTTCCCATGGTAAAACTGCCCGCAGGCAGGACAGACACCGAGTGGTGCATGGCCCTCCTGGAGGCAACAGGCATCTGTGTTGTTCCCGGCAGCGGTTTTGGCCAGCTACCAGGGACAGCCCACTTCCGCACCACCATCCTGCCCCCGACGGACAGGATCAGGAAGGTTGTGCAGCTCATAGGGGAGTTCCACAAGAATTACCATTAGACAATCCTGTTCAAGCAACGCTGATCGATTTCAAGCTAGGAGGCACTTATGGAATGGAGAGCGAGCCACATACTGGTAAGGGACAGGGCTTTGGCCCAGGAACTGTCGCGGAAGGCCAAGCAAGGAGCGGACTTCGGATCCCTGGCCCGGGAAAATTCGACCTGCCCATCAAAGTCATCGAGCGGAGATCTCGGATGGTTCGGCCCAGGCAAGATGGTTCCCAGCTTCGAGGCAGCCTGCAAGAGTCTGGGAGTCGGTTCCATCTCGGATCCGGTTCAAACCCAGTTCGGCTACCATGTAATCAAGGTTACCGGCCGCAAGGACTGACCGGTGTCCCGAAGATCAGGGAGTACAAATGAATGATGGCCAGCGCTGGTTCGCCAGCGACAACAACGCTGCTACCCACCCCCGTATCATGGACGCCTTGGCCAGGGCAAACAAGGGCCATGCGGTTGGTTACGGCGGTGACCCGGACACTTCCCGGGCAGAAAACGCCGTGGCAGCCTTGTTTGGTGAAGGCAGCCTGGTGCGTTTTGTACTCAACGGTACAGGTTCCAACGTCTATGCCATAGGCTGCTTTGCCGGCCAGGGCGATGCCATCATCTGCGCTGACTGTGCCCATTTAGTGGTTGATGAAACGGGTGCGCCAACAGCGGTAACCGGCGCCCAGCTAGTACCCCTGAGGACCATAGACGGCAAGCTGGACGCCGGACAGCTTGCCCAGGTCATAGGGGAATACAAGGACGACATGCACAAGCCACGACCTGCAGTGGTCTCAATAAGCCAGCCTACAGAACTTGGCACAGTCTACAGCGCTTCCGAACTGGACGCCTTGATAAGCACCGCACACAACCATGGTTGTGTGGTGCATGTCGATGGAGCAAGGCTGGCCAATGCCGCCGCGGCTCTAGGCGTGGGACCGGCAGAAGCCGCCGGGGCTGCGGATGTCATAGGCTTTGGGGGTACCAAGAACGGCCTGATGTTCGGAGAGGCCGTGGTGTTCATGCCCCGTATAGCCGGGCATCTGCCGGATACCGCTCGGCTACGGAAGACCAGGCTGCAACTGGCCAGCAAGATGCGCTACATAGCCGCCCAGTTCGAAGAATATGTACGCGACGGCCTGTGGCTTGAAAATGCCAGGGCCGCAAACCGCGCCGGAGCAATACTGAACGAAGGAGTCCGCCGGCTTGGCATACCCGTGGCATATCCCGTAGACACCAATGGCGTCTTTGCGCGCATCCCAGTCCCGGTGGCCGAAACACTGCGGTCCAAGCGCTTCTTCTACGACTGGGAAGGCGGTTTGGTCCGCTGGATGACCAGCTGGGACAGCACCGACGAAGACATACAAACCTTCCTTGCAGACCTGTCTGCCACCCTGACGGAGTACAATAAAAACCATCCAGAACAGGCACCCGGGCCAGAAGAAGTGCGGCTGCGCGAATCCCTTGGAAACAGCCGGAAGCTGATGAAATCAAACTGGGCAGAGATGGAACGCTACACCAGTGACCAGAGCAGAGGCCTCCCGATGCCTCCCTTCGTCAACTTCCAGCCCAGCCAGGCCGGACAGTCAGAACAGCCTGTCCAACCTACAGGAAGGCAAGGTGAAGCCCTGGCCAGTGCCGACATGTCCCAGGAACCAAACCTGATTGAATTGCCCGAGCCCCTTGCGACCGGACTGGGATCAAAGAGCTTCGCAGCCTGTACAGCGGAGAGGAAGAGCAGAAGAAAGTTCAACGGTGAACCGTTAAGTCTGGAGGAACTATCGTTCCTGCTCTGGGCAAGCCAGGGATCAAGAGGCCTCAGGAAGGACAGCTTCATCCGGAGGACAGTGCCAAGCGGCGGATCAAGACATCCTCTGGATACCCATATCTACACCAGGCGGGTTATTGGGTTGCAGCCGGGCTTGTACCGCTTCATGCCGGTTGAACACGCGCTGGTCATGAGCGTTCCGGCCTCCCCGGCACTGGATGCCGCCTTTGACGCAGCCCTCTTCGAGCAACTGTGGGACTGCGCTGCCCTCTTCGTGTGGACCGCCGTGCCGTACCGCACGGAATGGCGCTATACCATTTCAGCCGCAAAAATTGTATTGCTGGATGCCGGTCACGCCTGCCAGGCTCTGTACGGCGCCTGTGAAGCCCTGGGACTGGGAACCTGCGCCATCGGTGCCTACGACCAAGCTCCCATGGACAAGACCCTGGGCGTGGACGGCCAGGACGAGTTTGCAGTCTACGCGGCACCGGTGGGGCGGGTCTGAGAACCTGAACCAAGCATGGATCCTGCTCTGGCTCTGCTCAGCTCTGTTCAGCTCTGTTCAACTCAGGAGTCAAGCTCAACGGCTAAGCTGGTAGATACCCAACGCCAGGCTGGTTATGGATATCGTTGTGGTTAGGATGCTGGAAACCCTGCCAAAGTTGTACAGGAAGCTGTTGGCAGGAATGAGTATCCGGTCCTCGGGCTGGATCAACTCCGAGATGGACCTTGGCTTGCCATCGATATCGAATATGAACTGATGCTTGCCATTGTTGAGCTCCTCGTTTACCCCTCCAGCCAAGGATACATAGTAGGCCCAGGAGCGGTCAGGCACATAAGGATAGCGGCCAGGGCTATAGACTGCACCGCTGACGCTCACAAAGAACTGCCTGAAAGGTACAATTATCACATCGTTGGCTTGCAAAGCAATATCATCACTGAAGTCAAAGCGGTGAAGGAAACTTTCCAGGTTGACCGGAATAATTTCTCCATCGGCGGCACGACGCAGGTAGGCTTTTTTAATATCCGAAATGGCACTGAACTGATTACGCATGGCCAGCACCGCAGTGGATAAAAGGGCACCAGGATGGAAGAGGTATGGCACCTTGTTTGATACATCGGGTGACTCGGCTGTATCCCCGGAAACAGGTTTGCCTACACCAACCGCGCCTTCAAAGTAGACTATTGGCAGGAAATCCTGACGTGAAGCTATTATCACGGAATCCAGATTATTCAAGTGGCCATTCATGCCACCATTTTTGGAGCCATCAACATAGATCAGCTTGCCTACACTGCTTTCTTCTGAAACCAGCCGGGTTATCCTGATACGTGAACTGTCGGCCAGATCGGTGAAACCCTTGGCATACTGAAATACAAGAGCTGGCAATTCCTCTCCCGGCAACAATTGATACTGCCCTGGCATGATGACCTCACCGGTGATGCTTACACGGCGCTCGGCATTCGAGATGACAACCATGTCGCCAGGAAGCAGGTACGGATCCTGTGACAGATCCCCGGCACGTCTGGCTTTGAACAAGTCATACGAGCGCTCCGACCCATTTGCTGAACGGATGCCCACCTGCCGTTCCGAAGAATAGGCTGTTTTATAGGATGAATATAGCGAGGACAACCTGGCCAGGCCCCAGGACTGGGTCAAGCCGGCATTGGCCACCTCGCCCACCACCTGTATCTCGAAAATACCGGTTGATCTGATGATCAATTGTGGGGATGAGCCAGGATAACCCCGGGCTACTGTTTCCTCCACCTTGCGTTTGAAGTCTATGAAGGATTGACCACGGGCATTCAGGATACCAAAGACAGCCATATTGACTCGGTAATCATTCTCTACCACAAGGGACTGGCTGGCAGCATTGGTACCTTTGAGGAATGACAGCGTATAGATGTCACCTGGAGTAACCGGATAATCAGGGGTGGTCATAGCAAGGAGGGCACGGCCCTCTGGTACACTGGTAAGCTCTTCGAAAAAGGAACCTGATGTGGAGCCGGCCAATTCCAGGTTAACGAATCCTGCTCCTTGATCAGCAGAAGCAACACCTGGGACTGTTTGCGAAAATGTGGACACTAGACAAACAGAAATCAAAATACATGTGGAAACGAGCCTGTTTACCTTCACGCCATGTCTCCCAGCTTTTTTATTACTTCCGGATCATCGATATCCATAAGGCCTCCTGGATTGCTCGTCCGATAATCGATTAAGCATCCTTGCCAACTACTTAGCCAACTGAATCATACCAATCACCAGGCTGGCAACCGAAATCGTGGTGCTTAGTATGGTGGAGACACGACCAAAGTTGTACAGGAAGCTGTTTGCAGGGACAAAAATCCGGTCTTCAGGCTGGACAGGATCGTCCGTGGACCGGTTCTCGCCAAGATAATCAAAAATCTTCTGTCCCCGACCGTTGTTGGTGTTTTCATCAATGCCACCAGCAAGCCCTACGTAATAGGCCCAGGAACGGTCGGGTACATAGGGATAGCGCCCAGGTATCCTGACCGAACCACTTACGGTAACAAAGAACTGCCTGAATGGCACTACGATCACATCGTTGGGCTCCAGAAGAATATCATTACTGAAATCAAACCGGTGCAGGAAGTCTTCCAGATTCACCGGAATCACCATACTCCCGGATGCACGACGTAAATAAGCATGTTCAATATCTGAAACAGCCGTAAACTGACCGCGCAAGCTCAGAACAGCTTCGGAAAGCTTTGTCCCTGGGTGATACGGGTACCGGACACGATTGGAGACATCCAGCAATTCAACCGCGGAACTACTTGTGGGAATGCCTGTGCCTATCGATCCTTCAAAGAACACCGTAGGACGGAATTCCTGGTTCGAAGCAATCATGACAGAATCCAGATCCTCCAGACCCTGTTGCAATCCAGCCTCTGTCGAACCATCCACATACAATAGTTCGCCGACCCTGCTGTCCGGAGACAGCATACGGGTTATGCGAACCCGGGTACTGTCGGAAAGGTCGGTAAGCCCTTGGGCATAGATGGTAACAAGATGGAAAAGCTTCTCACCTGGCAACAACTGGTAGGCTCCGGGGCGTTTGACCTCTCCGGATATCCGCACCCTTCTTTCTGCCCTGGCTACCATGACCATGTCACCTGGGGCCAGATAGGGGTCCTGGTCAAGCTCGCCATAGCGCAGGGCACGGAAGAGGTCGAAACTGCGCTCCTCCCCAGTTGCCGAACGTATGGTTATATTGCGGATGGACGAATACTCGGTGGACAGGTCGCCCAGCACCTGGGACAACCTGGTGAGCGCTACCACATTGACCCAAGTGGATTGCTTGACCTCTCCGGTGACAAAGACATCCAGACTGCCCCGAGGTATTACAATGCGATCTTCAGCCTGCAGCAGAAAATCATCTACTGGATCGTATGCATACAGAAGCTTTTCCAGGTTCACCGGGATGGTGTCGGTGGCATCTTTGCGCGATACAAAAGCACGTTTCAGATCCGCAGTAGGTTGTATCCGCTCCGCTACGGAGCGGACAACCTGTGAAAGCCTCAGACCAGGACGATACGTGTAACGGTCAGTTTCAAACTGGACTGCAAGCTCTTCCCCGATGGCAATAGCACCTTCAACATAGACAACAGGCAAAAACTGTTCGCGGGCAGACACCGATACGGTATCACCCTCGGACATGGTAAAATCGCCCCTGCTTGCATCTACTATCCGGGCTTCTCCCTGTGGACTCTCCGCAGAAGGGCGCCTGGTAATGGTGGTATACCCGGGCATAGCGAACGGCAGGAAGCCTTCGGCATAGCTGTCCACAAGAGCCCGCAGGTTCTCTCCTGGCAACAATTGATAGGTTCCGGGTCTCTTGACCTCTCCACTGATGCTTATCCTGCGGTCTGCTTTTGAAAGAGTAACCGTATCACCAGGTTTCAGACAAGGATCCTGGCTCAGATCGCCGTCACGTCTGGCTTTGAATAGATCATACTGGCGGGTCATGCCGTCAACGGACCTGACCCGTACATTTCGCTCGGACGAAAAAACAGTCTGATACGAAGAAAAGACCGATGACAGCCTGGTCAAGGCCCAGGCCTGGGCCAAACCTGTGCTACCAACCTCGCCGATGAGATGAACCTGGAATACACCGGTAGAGCGTACAACCACCTGGGGAGAGGAACCTGGATACCCTCTGGAAACAGTTTCTTCCACACGGCTTTTGAAATCGATGAAGGATAAACCTCGGGCATTCAGCATGCCAAATACACCTAGATTGACCCGATAGTCATTCTCCACCACCAGGGACTGACTAGCAGTCTCAGTAGCCTTGAGGAAGGACAG
>MIBM01000116.1:0-2697 GCA_001830645.1 Spirochaetes bacterium RIFOXYC1_FULL_54_7 | reverse complement strand
TTCTTCAAAAAAGAAACCGGATGAAGTTCCTGCTCCGGAAAGGCTGGCGGCACCGGCGCTTGCGCCTGAAGAGCCGGTACCCGGTATTCCCTGGGTAAAAGCCGGCATCAGACAAGCTGCAATCAAAACATAGGCTAGAACAAGCCTGCAAACCCTCATGCCTTGCCTCCCAGCTTCTTCATGGCCTCCGGATCATTGCGTATGTTGTGTACCGCCTCAAGCAGGAAGGCCAGAAGTACGGACAGGAAGAAAGCAGCCATGGTTGCCACGATGCAGATCATGCCCCGGCTGGGACCACTCTTCAGGTCAGGGGCCTCGGCCGGTTCCAGAACCTGGAAGGCGGGTTCCTGCCCCTCGGAATTGAGCTTGGCCAGTTCGTACTGCTGGGTCAGGAGCTTGAAGATTTCCATCTGGATGAGCAGATCCCGCTGGAGCGCTGAATACTCAAAGGCAAGAGCCGGCAACTGCTGCTGGCTGGGCAGCAAGCCCCCGGAACCACTGTCCAACTCGGTTATCTTGGCCCGAATGCTGTCACGCTCTCCTCGCAGGCGACGGATGACAGGATCGTCTATCCTGGAAAACTTCTCGTAATTCTCGATCTCCATATCCTTGAGGATAAGCTCGCTGCGCAGGCGGGCCAGGACGGTTACCTGTTCGGTGGCCAGGGCCTCTATGCTGACCACTCCGTGACGGGTGGTGAACTTCTGAATTTCGGCCTCTGCCCGGCTGATGGATACCTGGACATCGGCCAGTTTGGTCTCCAGCAGCATTTTCTGCCCCAAGGCCTTGTTGCCCCCAAGGGAAGCAAAGCGACGATCCAGGATCTCAACCGCACGGTTTACCACCCGCATGGCGAAATCAGGATCTACATCCTCGAAGGAGATGGCTACAGTGCGGGTCTTCTCGTCGTAACTTGCACTGTAATTCTCGAGCACAGCCTTGCGGGTAGATGCAATGACAGATTTGGTTATTTGATACCGCGAAGTAAAATCGAACTCGGTGTTGAGCTCATCTATGGTGGTATTGCTTTGGGCTATGAGTACAGCCAGCAAGCCATTGGATGCCCCACCAGCGCTTACCCCGGCAAGGGAAGCAAGGCTGCCTAATCCACTGGCCGCCAAGGCACTGGATAATCCGCCGCTGGTAGACTCCGAAACCAGGAGGACCGCTTTGGGACTATACAAGTTGGGTAAATAGCTCTTTTCGGGGGGAAGCAACAGAGAACCAATGGCATACAGCAGCACTGCAATAGCGGCACCCACCGTAATGCCAATGATGAGTTTCTTGTGGCGCAACAAGGTTGCAACCAGATCGATCAGGGAAATTTCATCATCGTCTATCTCTACCGGGCGTGATTGATCGCTTGTTTGGGTTACCATGAACCATCCTTGCCTGAATGTCGTTATTTTGAGGGAGTATAGCAAGATACAGGCACAAGCGCTAGTACGGAAGGTTAAAGGATACGAAATACAAAACCATGCCGATAAATGGATATATGGGAAAAATGACACCAGCTAGTGCAGGGACTCGAAAAACATGAGCGGAAGAGGTATATTAGGTAGTATGAAACTCAGGAGCAGGACAATTGCGGTGGCTGGTACGGTTGCCGTACTCCTATTTTTCTCCACTTGTGATCTGCCCCCGAGTTTTGGGGATGAGTATTTTGATAGTTCCATAAATTACATCCGTTATTTCCCCCTTGCCGCTCCTTCTCCGACGGCAGACTCCCTCGGGAATACAGATCCAGATACTTCTGGTGCCTGGGATTGGGCGTGGCGGGGAATCATGGGTAATAATTTCGATTACATGAAGCTGGAATTACAGGATTCCCTGGAGGAACCGGGTCCTACCGGTACGGAAGAAGTCTGGCGGCTGGAACTGGTGAACCTTTTCAGAAATGGAACGTTTGAGACGGGTTTGACAGCGGGAGATATCAGTCTATCCCTTGGTCTCTCCACCGCTACAATCGAACTTTTTCCCCTGGGGAATCCGATCCATGGCAATGGGCTTCTGATAGAATCCATTGACTCCAATGGCTTGGTTGGTTTTTCAATGCCGGATCTACTGATAGATCCGGCTGACGATAATTACAGCTATTTCATGCGTCTTGTGCTATCGCCAGCAAAGCCGTTTGACTATACAGTAGGATCAGTCAAATCCACAGCAACACCAGCAGGCAACTCGCTATTTATTACAGATTCATTGTCTGGATTCGGAACCGGGAATTTCAGTTTTGGTCCGCAAATAATCAACCCCACTTATATCGATGAATTCCGTGTTGTCCGCGGTGACAAGAAAGACAGCATGTACCTGCGTCTCCTGCTTCTACCACAGGAAACCTCCCCATCGCTGGTTCCCGGTTATTACGAATTCAGCGTATGGGTGAAGCGGCCTCTGAATTCTCACTTTTTTGATGACCACACCAATAGGAATTCTTCCCCTGATGCCCCCTACGCACTCCCCTCTGTGACGCTCGGCATCCGGCAACTGATATCATACGATGCACTTGGCGGAGGCGCAGAAGTATTCCCTGTATCCAGTTCGTGGACCAAGTGGAGTTACCGCCTACCTACAGGCTCCAATATACAGCGCTTCGACGAGGCATCGGAAGAAGCGGTAATCGAAGTCTATATCATACCGGGTGATAATACCGCTCCCGACGCGGGAGCCATCCTGATTGCCGAGCCTTCCCTGAAT
>MIBM01000115.1 GCA_001830645.1 Spirochaetes bacterium RIFOXYC1_FULL_54_7 | reverse complement strand
GTGTATGCACCCATCTCGAGGTTTTCAAGGACCGTAAGGCGAGGGAAGATGCCCCGGCCTTCAGGGACCAGGCCAAGGCCTTCCTTGTGTACTATGTGAGGCGCCATGGTTGTAATGTCCTTGCCGTTCAGCCTCACCTTGCCGTGCCGTGGATGCAGGAGTCCGGAAATGGATCGCAGGGTAGTGGTCTTGCCCGCGCCGTTGGCTCCGATCAGAGTTACTATCTCGCCTTCCTCCACGGTCAGGGAGACCCCTTTCAGGGCATGGATGTTCCCGTAATAGGAGTGGATGTCTTCGATTTCCAACAAACTCATCACTGGCTCCTTATGCGGTCATCGCTGCGGCCGCACCGCGGCCAAGGTAGGCTTCTATCACCTTTGGATTCGAGGCGATTTCCTTGGGTAGACCCTCGGCTATCTTCTCGCCGTAATCCATCACGGTGATCCTCTCGGATATGTCCATGACCACCTTCATGTCGTGCTCGATCAGAAGTATGGTTATACCGAGTTCATCACGCAGGCGCTTGAACAGGTCTTTGGCATCCTGGGACTCCGCGGGGTTCATACCTGCCGTTGGTTCATCCAGAAGGAGTATTTTGGGCTCCGAGGCAAGCGCCCGCGCTATCTCCACCCTGCGCTGTGCGCCATAGGGCAGGCTAGCCGCGAGTTCGTTACCCAGTCCTTGCAGTCCGACGTATTCCATCAGTTCCGTGGCCCGCTTCTCGGCCATTTTTTCTTCTTCCCTGAAGGCCTTGGTCTTGAAGACGACTTGTATTGCGTTCTGCTTCAACCTGGTGTAGGCGCCGACCAGTATGTTCTCGATTACCGTCATGCCACCGAACAGGCGGATGTTCTGGAAGGTCCTTGCCATGTGCAGGGCGGTTATCTTCTCCGGAGCCAGGCGCTGTATGGGTATGCCTTCGAAGATGATGGTGCCCTCCTCGGGTTTGTAGACCCCCGAGATGGTGTTGAAGAAGGTGGTCTTGCCTGCGCCGTTGGGACCGATGATGCTGAATATCCTTCCCCTTTCCAGGGTGAAGTTCATCTTGTTCACTGCGACCAGGCCACCGAACCGTTTGACAACATTCTCGGTCACCAGGATGTCTTTGTTCTCAGCCATTGGTACCCCCTTCGGTGTCGTTTCTGGTTTCCACGATCTCTTCGGCCTTCTTGCCTAGCAGTTCCCGTTTCCGCCGTGCCGCCGGGAAAATGCCCGCCGGGCGGTAGATCATCATGACTATGAGGATGATGCCGAATACCAGCCGCTGGTACTTGGATGGATCCAGCTGGTTGGAGAGGTCCCGCCAGTAGAAGTTGATGATAGGAATATAAGCATCGCTCTGCCTGAGGCGTGACAGGAAGAGGGAGAAGCTCTGCAGTACCTGCAGGTTCAGGATGATGACCACCGAGGCGCCGATTATCACACCCGGGATGCTGCCTACGCCGCCGAGTATCACCATGGTCAGCACGCCTACGGATTGCAGGAAGCTGAAGGATTCAGGGCTTACAAAGGTTCGGCTGGCAGCAAAGATCACGCCCATGGCTCCCGCAAAGGAAGCGCCGACCGCAAAGGCTCCGAGCTTGAGCACGTTGGACGGTATTCCCATGGCTGTAGCGGCAAGCTCATCTTCCCTTACCGCTGTCCAGGCCCTGCCGATCCTGGAATCATCCAGGCGGTAGGTGACTATGATCACGATTATGACGATGAACAAGGCGATCAGGTAGAACAGGATGTTGTAGAACTGGTTTGCCGTCA
>MIBM01000114.1:12362-12504 GCA_001830645.1 Spirochaetes bacterium RIFOXYC1_FULL_54_7 | reverse complement strand
CACCAGAAACTGCCGCCCCTACAAGCTCGCTGGCAATGACCTCCGAGCGCCTGCCGTTCAGCACGCAATGCCGGGAGGCGACGATATGGGAATGCATGATGGCTTCTTCGACAAGAATGTTGCCCTGGCAGTCCACCGTGCT
>MIBM01000114.1:11422-12352 GCA_001830645.1 Spirochaetes bacterium RIFOXYC1_FULL_54_7 | reverse complement strand
TATTTGGCAAAAAGATCGCCGCCGCATTCAATGGTTCCCTTGCCATTGCCGTTGATGCCTGTCTTCAGCAGTATGCTGCCCCCTGCCTTCAGCGTTGCTTTGCCTACACTGCTTCCGACCTGGATGTCACCTCCAACCTCGACTGTGAAACCATCGGCTACACTTCCTTCAATGACTGCCGAACCATCGAAACGAATGTTCCCGGTTTCGAAGTTGACATTTTTTACAAAGATCACCGGTTCTACCAGGATCTTGCCTTTGAGTATCCTGACATTGCCGTCGCATCGGGCATACAACTTGGTACGGTCCGGAGAGAGAATGGTGTTCAAGCCTGGCTGCAGCTGTGCTGTCTCGCTGTCTGTCTCCGCGGGGATTCTTTGACCGCTTACCTTCATCCCATCCACCGCTGCCACTTGGGGCACCAGCTCCGCCAGAAGTTCTCCTTCCCTCCGATTGTCTATGAAGTTGAGTTCCTTGAGGTTGATGCGGCCGAAATCCATCTCGAAGTAGGGCTTGCCCCGGTTCACGTTGAAGTGGTACTGGATGCGGTGGGCCTGACCGAACACCGGCTCCCTGCCGGCTGCTACAGGGATGGGCTTGTCATAGTCCCGGCGGAAAAGGGTCCGCTGGATACTATCCTGATCAATCCCGAAGACCACACCGGCGTGGTCCAGAACATCCAGCACATCCTGGAGCACTGGCGGCGTCGCACCTTTTTTAGGCGGACTTATGGTGGCGAAGACCGACATGCCATCCTTGGCAATATCTACGGTGATTCCCGCTGCCAGAGCCTGGCCGTCCGGCCAGGCGACAAGGGCTACCGCCTCTCCGCTGGAGGCGTCAACGAGCTCACGGATCAGCCTGGCGCTGACCTGTGGTACTCCGAGAAGTTTCATCCTGTTTTCGATATCCTCAGGGTATACCGGCCTA
>MIBM01000114.1:10154-11405 GCA_001830645.1 Spirochaetes bacterium RIFOXYC1_FULL_54_7 | reverse complement strand
TAGAGTTCGAATTTACCGTTTATGGTGGCGGATTTCTGCATCATCTCCAGAATATAGCATGCAAAACAGGTTTGCCGGGCCAGGCACAACACGGTTCATGGCTTTGGGCATTACTTATGGTCTTGCACTTCAGCATGAGCTGAATTCAAAGTAAAAAAGTAATCAATAAAAAACAAAAAAACTTTATTGCCTTTTTCTCTATATTCTCTTAAACTCCTAATTGGATTAGAAATTCTAATTCGAAGTCTGTCATGGTCAAAGGGAGCGGTTATGAAGAATCTGAAGTTGGGAGTCAAGCTGATTGGTGGATTTTCACTGGTGGCCGTGATTGTCCTTATTGTCAGCCTGGTCGGTATTATGGGCATTATGCAGGTCAATGGCCATGTCGATGAAATAGGCCATATACGGTTGCCTGGTATTGATAGTCTCCTTCAAACCAAGGTTGAAGGCAATGCAATCCGTATTGCCCTGCGCTCCCTCCTAAACCCGCGCATGCTCCAGTCAGACCGGGACCGTCAATACCAGAATATTGAACAATCAATTGCTAATTACCAGAAGGCCTGGGCTGTTTACGAGCCTTTGCCCCATACACCGGAAGATGCCGCCTTGTGGAACCGGTTTGTTCCGGCCTGGAATACCTGGACTGCTTTCAACAATGATTTTCTAGACAGGAGCAGGGAGATAGAACGGACGGACATACTCAATCCCGATGCCTATATTGCCCGTATCAACGGCTTCATCATCGATCATTATGTGTTGATGGATAATATTTCCCAATTCCTGTTGACTGGTGAGCAGTTCATAGGTGGTACAGATCCGACGGCCTGCAATTTCGGGCGCTGGCTGGCCACCTACAGCACCACCGACCAGGATATCCAGAATCTTGCCCGGCAAATCCCTGCCTACCACAATCCCTTCCATACCGACATCACCCGGCTGCGCCAGTTGGTACAGGCAGGCAACCGCGCGGAGGCTGTCCGCCTCTTCGAGACCAGCATCAAACCCAATGCCCAGAAGGTGTTTGAAATTTTCGGAGCCATGGAAGCTGAAGCCGCACGGGTTACAGGCTTGTATGATTCCATGAGTACGGATGCCTTGACCACGGCCGTCCAGCTGCAGAATGCGGCCGTTGCACTTCTGGATAAGCTGGTTGACAACAACCATGTTGCAGCCAACGAGGCAATAGCCCAGGCGGTCAGTGACGGTGCCCAGTCCCAGGCCCTAGCACTGGGTGGCCTGATAATCGGTACA
>MIBM01000114.1:8805-10033 GCA_001830645.1 Spirochaetes bacterium RIFOXYC1_FULL_54_7 | reverse complement strand
TTTCCGGCACGAGAAAGCCGGTTGGCGCCTTTGCTTCGGTTAAGGAAATGACCGAAAAGCTGATAGATGTTATCAGTAAGGTACAGACGGCCGCAGGCAATGTTTCATCCGGCAGCCAGGAGATGTCCGGCACTGCCCAGCAGATGAGCCAGGGAGCTACCGAGCAGGCTGCCAGTGCTGAAGAGGTCTCTTCTTCGGTGGAGGAGATGACCAGCACCATCAAACAGAATGCCGACAATGCCCAGGCTACGGAAAGCATGGCCAGAAAGGCCGCTGGTGATGCAAATACAGGTGCGGAAGCGGTTTCAAAGGCTGTATCCGCCATGAAGGACATAGCGGCAAAAATCAATATCATAGAAGAGATCGCACGGCAGACCAATCTGCTGGCTCTGAACGCGGCCATAGAGGCTGCCAGGGCTGGCGAGGCAGGCAAGGGCTTTGCCGTGGTAGCCAGCGAGGTCCGCAAGCTGGCAGAACGCAGCCAGACCGCCGCCGGCGAGATTCTGTCACTATCCAAGACCAGCGTCGACGTGGCAGAACAAGCAGGCAAGAGCATACTCCAGGTTGCCCCGGATATCAGCAAGACTGCGGACCTGGTGGCCGAGATCAGCGCAGCCAGCCGCGAGCAGAGCGTTGGCGTTGACCAGATTGCCAAGGCCGTTACTCAGTTGGACACCGTCATCCAGCAGAATGCCAGCGCCAGCGAGGAAATGGCCAGCATGGCTGAAGAGCTTTCCAGCCAGGCCGAACAGCTTTCGGATGCCATTTCGTACTTTAAAATTAATACCGGTAATAGCGGTCAGATGAAACAGTTGTCATCCGGACAGGATGCTGCGCGAAAAGCGCACACCGTCAATACCGCCCATACCCGCAAGAAGACAGAGGCACCCTCCGGCAACGTTGCCAGAACTGGATCGTCAGGAAAGACAGCCATTACCCTCCGGGCTGGAAAAACCAGCGGTACGGTTGATGACGATGATTTCGAGGAATTTTAAGTGGCAACCCAGGATGAAAACCAGTTCCTGACCTTCGGGATAGACGGGGATGTCTACGCCATTCCAGTCAGCAAGGTGCAGGAAGTGCTGGAGTACATCAAGCCCGTGCGCCTGCCCAAGACAGCGCCGTACCTCAAAGGCCTCATCAACATCCGCGGAACCGGCATACCGGTGGTGGATCTCCGCATGCGCTTTGATATGCCGGAACTGGAAGTAACCAGTGACACGGCCAT
>MIBM01000114.1:8159-8768 GCA_001830645.1 Spirochaetes bacterium RIFOXYC1_FULL_54_7 | reverse complement strand
CTCATCATTGGCGCACTTACCGACGAGGTCCACGAGGTGATAGAGCTGGATCCGGACCAGCAGGAGCCTGCTCCCCGGTTGGGCAGCAAGATAGATGTAAACTTCATCAAGAGCATCGGCAAGAAAGATGGATCCTTCATAATCATCCTTGATGTGGACAAGATCTTCAGCCAGGATGAGACGGCTGCCATTGCCGAGGTTCCGGCAATGGCAGCAAGTCATTGATGATCAGCTAGCCACGTGATCCCGGTTTGGATCCCTGCCTCCATCATACCAGGCCCGGGCTTTTTAATCGGGCCCGGGCTTTTTTCACTGGAACCGGGCCTTCATGCCGGAAATGAGCCCAGGGCAGCCAGGATCAGGGGTAGGTGCTCTTCACAGATCCAGTAGTGGCAGACAAAGCGGAGCCTGCCTCCCTCCGGTGGGTTGACCATGATGTCTCTGGATCGCATGTGGGCCACGAATTTTTCGGGATCAGGTGCAGGGCTCATGGTGAAGTAGACCATGTCGATGTCGACAGCCTCGACATCCACTGCCACACCAGGTAGCTGCGCAAGGCCGGCAGCCAGGGCTTTGGCGTGCTTGTGGTCCTCGGCCAGCCGCTCCCGC
>MIBM01000114.1:0-7900 GCA_001830645.1 Spirochaetes bacterium RIFOXYC1_FULL_54_7 | reverse complement strand
CCGATTGCGCTGTTCCTGCAGCCTCGTCCATTTCCTGTAGAGAAAACACCCGGCCGTTGGAGTGAGCGTTCTCAAGGCAGACCAGGGAGGTCGGCGGATAGTGGATGTCGGTTCCGCGTATACGTGATGCAACATCATCCCTGCTCAGGCAGCCACGGGCTGTCGCGACAGTACGCAATTGCACGCCAGCAATGACCGATGCTCCACCAGCCTCATGCTGCACGATGTGGCAGTTTTCGTCCAGTATCACTTCACTGCCCCTGGGACAGTGGGTAAAGAGGGCCAACTGGTTGCCGAAGGTGCCCGAAGGGACCAGCAGGGACGCTTCCTTGCCTGTCAGTTCTGCAGCCAGGGCCTCCAGTTCGATGACCGTAGGATCGTCACCATACACATCATCGCCGACCCTGGCGGACGCCATGGCCTTCCGCATCGCATCCGTGGGCCAGGTAACTGTGTCACTTCGCAAATCGATGTAATCCATGGTGTTCAACTGATCCTCCTGTGTGTTGCGGTAGCATAGTGGAAGTCTGGCGGAGGGTCAAATGAATTGGTTAGTGGATTTCATGGCAAAACCATCATGGCCTGATGGGCCAGTATTGACCGGTGATGTCGGCCTGGCTCCTACGAGTATGGGTACCGTCGGTGAACGCATGGAAATCGTGCTTGCCCTGCCGCCTTGGCTGCGTGTGAGGGCAGAAGGCTACAATGACAGATACCTTGTCGCAGCCTCCGAAATGGAGCTGTACGGAGGGCCGGTCTTCGGGGATTCCTACCGGAATGCCACAGTCGGCAGGGTGGAAGTGTCCACTGGTCTTTCCGCAGGACCTGCAAGGATCACTGCCGATGCCTTGGGTAGGTATGAGTATGGATAGGGCCATGCCATCGTACGTCTGATTGAGACAGGTGTCGGATTGCTTGAAGATACATCCTGGTTCATGGATATAAAAACCACCGAGGCGATTATGGACTTCGCAGTGGGTCTGGGACTGAATCTTGACTTGGGAGTACTGGATCTATCCGCTTCGGCCAATGTATCACCTGTGGCCCGCTGGACCATAGACAGGAGCCGCTTCCTTACCGGTGTGACCTTTGTGCAGACTGGAGTCATAGGCTCAGGAACTATAGTGAGCCCTTCTGTCAACACAAATTTTTAAGCCAATAAGGTGGGTCGATCCTTTTCTTGGTGTTTCTATGCAACAATACATAGTTCAATCTCGCTCATCTGGAATTTGCTTTCATACAATTGGTTAGGAGTCGGGTAGTCATGCGAAGCATGGAAGCGCTCGGCGTTGTAGAATCTCATATACCGCTTGATTCCTGCCTTCAACTCCGCTAGCATGCGGTAGTCATTGAGGTAGACATCCTCGTACTTCAGTGTTCTCCAGAAGCGCTCGATGTAGATATTGTCCAGGGCCCGGTTCACACCGTCCATACTGATTCGTATACCATGACCTTCAAGTACAGAGATGAATGCCTCGGATGTGAACTGGCATCCCTGATCCGTGTTGAAGATTGCCGGTACTCCATAAAGGGCGATGGCTGCATTTTCCGGTTCTATAATTTCAGCTCGCTCCCGTACAGTTGCTTGTACTTTTTTTAGGTAATCGTTCCCGACCTGAAGCTGTCCGATCTGCCTGTACAGCTGGTCGGTCTTGCATTCAGCATCCTCTGCGGCTGCGTTCACCTTCCCTGATTTTTCAAAGAGCTGTGCGGCCCGTTCGATCAACTGCCGCTTCCATTGGGCTATCATGTTATGATGAACCTCGAATTGTTGTGCGAGTTCCTGGAGAGTCTTCTCGCCCTTCATTGCCTCTATGCCTCCCTTGAGTCTTGTTCAAGAAGGTCGGTTCCACCTTATTCAGCCTCCCAAAACTGTCCGATTTCTTGGGCTCATTATACTTCCTGTAGTCTAAAAAAACCTGTATAGTCGGTATCATCCCCAGTTGGACACCAGGAAATACTATGGAAAATACGAGTCTTGTAAAAAGGATAGACCGGGCGGCCTTTGCATCGATGTTCCTGTACGCTTCGGCTGCCAATGCCCTGCCGATCTGCTATGTGATGATCTCCCGTGACCTTGGTTTCAGCCTGACCCAGGCCGGCCTTCTGGGTTTCATAACATCTTTCGAACAATTCTTTGTCATGATTTTCAGCTGTTTCGTGGCGGCGCGCTTCGGCAAGATAAAGGTGCTCAAGACAGCCCTGCTGATAATCGGTGTTGGCCTTTTTGCTTTTTCCTTCACCGGAAGCTATACAACCACAATAGCCTTGATGCTGCTGATAGGCCTTGGCAATGCCCTGATAGAAGCTCTGATAACTCCCTTGGTGGAGGATCTGCATCCCCAGGATTCCGGCTCAAGGATGAACCTGCTTCATGCTTTCTGGCCAATCGGTGTGCTTGTCAGTGTTCTTCTGATCGGCGAACTGCTGTCACGTGGCATATCCTGGCGGTATATGTTCGTTGGTCTGGCTGCCGGTGCCTTGCTGGTCTATTTCTTCTATCCTTCCTCCCGCAAGGTAACACTGCCCGTTTCGCGCACCGACTTCAGCCACATGGGCGAGATCCTGTCCAAGCCCCGTTTCTGGTTCCTGGGTTTTGCCCTATTCTTTGCAGGTGCATCCGAAGTGGCCTTTGCCTTCTGGTCCGCCAGTTACATCCAGATACATTTTCAGACCTTGCCGCGGGCAGGGGCTCTGGGGGCCGCCATCTTTGCCCTCGGCATGGTGACAGGCCGTATGGGAAGTGCACGCTTGCTGAAATGGATCCTGCTAAAGCAGTTGATCTTTGGATCGGCGCTTCTGGCCCTGGCTGGAAGCCTTACCTTCTTCTGGATAAACGACTTGCCCACTTTGTACATCTTCATGTTTTTCATGGGTCTGACCATCGCCTGTTACTGGCCAAGCATCCAGTCCTATGCTGCCAGGGTGATGCCTGTAGACCCTACGGTACTGATGATATTCCTTTCCTGTTTCGGTATTCCTGGTGCCAGCCTTTCTCCCCTCCTGATGGGTATCATAGGGGACCATTTTGGCCTTCGGACTTCCTTTGTAGTAGCTCCGGTATTCTTGTTGCTCCTGGTACTCACCATGAGTATCGAAGGACGAATAAAAGAGAAAAACAGTGAGTCGGTGTCTGCATGGACAAGGTCATGATGTTTGTTGATTCCAGATGAAGGGGCATCGAGATGCTTCCACGAGCTAACGCGTTGCATGAGAAGGTTCTGGCTGAAGTGGAAAAGCTGCGTCAGGACATCCTGCGTATAAGTCTGGACATACATGGGCATCCGGAACCCGGACTCCAGGAGCACCATGCCTGCGCTTTGTTGGTCGCCGAAGCTGCTGCCTGTGGCTTCGAAGTCCAGACGCCAGTGGCTGGCATGGATACGGCCTTCGTTGCAAGGTACACTTCGGGCAAACCCGGTCCCCGGGTGGCATTTCTGTGCGAATACGATGCCTTGCCTGGGCTTGGTCATGCCTGTGGACACAATATCATTGCCGCGGCCTCGTTTGGCGCTGCCATGGCCTTACGTTCCATTGTAGACGAGGTAGGTGGCAGCCTTCTGCTCGTCGGCACGCCGGATGAAGAGGCCGTCAGCGACCAGTCCAAGGGTGGAAAGGTTGTCCTGACCAAGGCCGGCATTTTTGACGGTCTGGATGCAATCTTCATGATGCACCCCTGGGGTGGGGACAACATCGCTTGGGGGTATACCTTCCCGCTGAAGGATTTCACTGTACATTTCCAGGGCAAGCCTGCCCACTACACGCAGCCGGAAAAAGGAATCAATGCACTGGAAGCACTTATCCAGTTCCTGAATGATGTCAATGCCATCAAGCGTGGCTGGTCACCGTCTGTCATGTTCGCCTATACAATCACCGATGGGGGAGGGCCAAGTGCGGTGATAATTCCGGCAAGTGCCGAGGCCCATATCACCATGAAGGCCTTCGATCACGCCTATCTAGAGTCACGCTTCGATCAGGTCCAGTCCTGCGTGCATGCGGTCTCGGTAATGACCGGGGCAGAGGGTCAGGTCAGGATACTGGACGAATACCGGCACATGATTCCTAACCTGCATCTGGTAGCCAGCCTGGCCAGCCATATCAAGGCCCTTGGTGGGACCGTGAAAAGTCCACTGGAGTCACAGCGGGCGCTGGAAAGACTGACCTATCCAGGCTTGTCCACCGATTTTGCCGATGTAAGCTGGGTTGTGCCAGGTATTCATGGATACTGCAGTGTTGGTGACGACAGTCTTGTGGCACATACACCGGAGTTCGCTGTTGCCGTGGGGTCAGACCCCGGAAATCAAGCAGCCATTCTGGCTGCCAAGTCCATGGCCCTGACAGCCATTGATGTCCTGTGTGACAAGGAATTTGCGCGAAGGGTCAAGGATGAGTTTCTGGCCTACCGGAACAGCAACTTCAGTACTGTTCCCGGCATTCCACCTGCCTATCTGCCCTTTCCGCGTTTTTTCCTGGAAGCCAGTGCCGAGTAGGGATGGCTGGAGCTTTGGTAGTCCACCAGGCCATGATGCGCGCCGCAAGTGTGCCATTCAGGTGACTATTGAGCCTGTCGGCCTCGGCCTGGCGGACCAGATCACGATTGTGCTCCTGGGCCATGGTTAATAAATCGGATTGGGAACGCCACATGGGCTTCCTCCTGTCAGGATCCTCCCGGAGCACCCCGCATGTCGGCGATGCTCCGCAGAGACTGCAATGTTTCCTCATACCGAGGAAGGTTCAGGGAGTACCGTTTTGTCTTCTCCCCCGAATCCACACGAAATATTCCAGTAGCTGCCAGTTGGGCCAGATGGCGGCTGGTGCTGGACTGGGTCAGGCCAAGTCCATCCATTATGGTCTGTGTTGTAATGACACCCAGGGTTGCGGCCATATGCACGATTTCCAGTCGTATCGGGTCGGCAAGTGCACTCAGTCTGATGAGCAGGTCTGCCTTGTCAAGCAAAACAGAGTGGACACTTGAGCCTTTTGGCAACCGTGCGCGGCTTATGAACCAGGCCTGGGTCTCGGTCTGGTGAAACAGGATCATGTAGGGGCCGATATGTGGTGATGGAACCCAGATGATCTCCTCCATCTTGTTGAATATTTTCATCCACATTTCCGGGACCTCATCGCGACCAGTCAGGAAACACAGTTTTTCTTCAAGTGTGGTTCCCTGAAGTTCTGTCTCCTGGAAGGCTTTGACCGAATCGTCCACCATCGATTGTACCCTGGACCACTCCTCTTTGAGGCTTCCTTCCCACATCCTGGTTATGAAGCCAGTAATCCGGTCCCGCCAGGATAGTGGATCCTGTATGTTTGCAAAGTCCCTGTCGATGACATCATCAGTTGTGCATTCATGCATGGACTGGTACAGCTTCTGCACCAGATCACCGAATACCGAACGATCCTGCCGGAGCAGCATGCTGTCTGGAATGGTCTGGCCAGGAAGATAGGACCTGGCATTTGAAACCAGCTTGTCCAGCATCGTCTTTCCTATCAAATCCGGGTCCAGCGACCCAAAATACGCAAGCCAGGCATCAAAACCCTTTGCCCAGTTCCGGGGTACAAAGCTGGCAGCTTCGCAACATTGACCACATAGTTTACGATCCCCGGCGTTAATGATGCTCCTCGTGTGGTCCACCCAGGGACTCAGGTTTTCTACTTCCTGGTCAACAATACAGATACTGCACAGTATGTTGTGGACTGTTTCTCCGGATATGCGTATGGCTGGTTCCGCGGAGTTCCTGGCAACCTTGATATCCTTCATGCTTGTAGTCCCCTTATGTACCCGATATATTGCATATATTCAAAATATATCCTGCGAATTCGGGGTTGTCAATATATAAATGCGATATATCCATATTAAAGCATATGTTTTCCAGTTCGCTTGAGCCTTTTCCTGCTCCTCTATATTGCCCAGACAATAGTGTGCGATCAAATAAACCAGAGTCTTATTCGCTTCGTTCCAGAAAGGTTTTCAAGTACAAGGCGGGATTTCCTTGAAACCGAGGATTGTAGCCTGTCAGGATATGGAGCAATCCAGGCGTTAATTGAGGGTATTACGGGGTATCCTCAAGGATTTAGCGGCATCGCCTTGGTGGAACAGACTTTCTCTGAAACGGAAGCCCAGTGTGTCCGGCTATTCCTGGTGAGTGATGATTTGTCTTCGATAGTCTGCCGGTGGAATGCCGGTCAGCTTCTTGAAAAGCGTGCTGAAATATGTCGGGTTCTCGTATCCCACCTCAAAAGCCACTTCATACACCTTCATGTCGCTGTTGAGAAGAAGCTCCTTTGCCCTGTTGATCCTTATATCCGTCAGGTACTGTATGTAGGTGACTCCCGTTTTTTTCTTGAAGATGACACTGAAGTGGCAGGCGCTTACATTGACGTGCTCCGCCATGCTTTTAAGACATAAAGTGACATCCTTGTAATTGCTTTTGATGAATTTTTTTGCCTTGTCAATATCGCAGGAATACTGGTTGAGACGGACAGTATCGTGGTAATCCAGGATCAGCGAGAGCAGGGCCTCCAACCGGTCGAATAAAGCTTCACCTGATGAGAGGCTGACAATATCGTGAAAAAAACTGAAAGGATCTTGGAGAATGTCGTTGATTTCCGCGCCGAGTTCCTGTATGGCTTTTTTGCATTCAAAGAAAATGTTGAAGCAAAGCAATTGAAGTACAAGTTTTGGTGTTTTATCCTGGGCTAGAATCATTGCCCGCAGATTTCGCAGTTCTGCCATACAGGTTTTTTTATCAGCAAAGGTCAGGGCTTGCCTGAAACCGGATATGTCAAAGAAATCGAGGTTTTCTGCCTGGAGATCCTGTTCAACTCTGCTGTGGTACAGAATCCTGTTCCCGCCGCTGAAAAATTTCCCGCTTAAAGTAAGCAGGGCGTTTTTATAGGAGGCGGGCAACTGTGTCAGGGTATCGACTGTCGGCCCGGTCGAGATTGTCATGCCAAGACCATTGGATTTCCCTACCCCGAAGATATTGGATACTGTTTCTTTCAGGACTTCCTCCACCTGTCCCCGAACCCCGCCGGAAACAAGAAGAAGGTATTCATTGGGAGAAATGGTTGAGATGAAAACATGATGCTCGTTGTTCAGGGTATCGAAAAAATATATTTCCAGTTTTTTCTGGTTATCCGTTGATGAACAGGAGGAGGTACCGCCTGCTTCGAGATCGATGAGGGCGGTGCTGAAAAAATCATCTACTTCAAATCCATAATGACCGGCGTCCTGTCTGATCCGGTCTTCTGCAAGCCTGCCGGAGATGATGTCGAGGATGAAACGTTCTTTTAGAACGGGGATACTGATTTCTACCTGTCTCCGGATCTCCACTATTTCCTGGTGCGCTGCTCTCTGCTGTTCCAGGTGTGTCCTGGCTTTTATGAGAACCTTTTCCAGTTCCTTCAGGTTGATGGGTTTGAGTATGTAATCGAAGGCATCGAACTGCAGGGCGGTTTTTGCGTAGGCGAATTCTTCGTGCCCGCTGATAATGACAACACAAATTTCCTGATCCTGTATCTTGACCTTTTCAATCAGTTCAAGCCCATCCATGAAGGGCATCCGTATGTCCATGAGTATCAGGTCCGGCCTGTTCTTCGAGATCAATTCAAGGACTTCAAGTCCATTTTCGGCTGTTTCTACGATCCCGAAACCCAAGCCGGGCCAGTCGATTTTTCGTGCTAGTCCATCCCTGATCAGGTATTCGTCGTCTGCGATCAATACTCTCAGCTTGTAACAACTCCTTGGGGACAAATGATGGGTTATTATGACCAAGCCAAGGAGTCCGCCCCGGTTTGCTCATGTTCAACAAAGCAGGATAAGATTTTTTCTACTCGCAAGCTACCAAGCATATAAAAGGCGCTTCTCCTTTTTGAGGGACGCCCCAAGTCCCCTTTT
>MIBM01000113.1:2131-2320 GCA_001830645.1 Spirochaetes bacterium RIFOXYC1_FULL_54_7 | reverse complement strand
AGTGGTCAACCCAGGACTGGGCCTGTGTCATGCGCAGTGCGCCAGGCTTTTTGTCCAATGCCCACGCCGGCGGGTCGATGACGGCCTTCATACCTCCCGTAGAATTGCAACGTGAAGCTGAGCGCATCTTTGCGCTGTCCGGTCTGGTCTACGGCACTGTCGATTTTTTGTTTGCCAATGTACAAGGAA
>MIBM01000113.1:0-2038 GCA_001830645.1 Spirochaetes bacterium RIFOXYC1_FULL_54_7 | reverse complement strand
CTGTCAACAAGGCCTCTTGTCGAAAGGGCCACAATGGGACTGACAAGGCAGACCAGGAAGGAAAACCATGAACGACAGCATGCAACCCTTTGCCGATCCAGCTGCGGTTTACGAGTACCTTAACCGCTTCCTGAACTTTGAACGCAAGCTTGATCCCAAGGAATACCGGCTGGATCGCATGCTGGGGCTGCGTGAGCTATTCGGCAGGCCGGATGAGGCGTACAAGGTGATCCATGTGGCTGGTTCAAAGGGCAAGGGTTCCACAGCCACGATGATAGCCGCCATCATAGAGCTGCACGAGGCTCCGGTAGGTCTGTTTACCTCGCCCCATCTGATCGACTTCACCGAGCGTATTGCTGTGAATACCAAGCCTGTGGACACTACCATACTGCTCTTATGTGCAAATGCCCTTGCTGACAGGATGGCAGGCAAGCTTCCGGATGACTTTCCCGGTGGTGAGACTCCTACCTACTTCGAGCTCCTTACCATGCTGGGCTTCCTGTGCTTCAGGGAAGCGGCATGCAGGCGCGCTGTCATCGAGGTTGGTCTTGGAGGCAGGCTGGATTCCACCAATGTGGTGGTCCCCGAAGCTTGCGTAATCACGCCGATCGAACTGGAGCATACCGAACTGCTCGGAGACACCATCCCGAAGGTTGCTTCCGAGAAGGCTGGCATAATCAAAGCCGGTGTTCCGGTATTTACCAGCGCAACCCGGCTGGACGCCCTACAGGTCTTCATGGATACCGCAGCCCGACTCGAAGCACCGTTGTTCTTGCTGGATGATGCGGCAGTATTGAGCGATATCCACATCGATGCAAGTGGTACGGTATTCACGGTGGAATATACCGACAAGGCTCTCTTTCCCGAAGCGCTACAGTTACGCACACCCATGATAGGTCGGGTACAGGCCAGGAACGCTGCCCTTGCAGCCTTGGTAACCCGATACCTGGGAGCCAGTCTGGAGCACATCCAACAGGGCCTTGCAAATGCCCGCCTCCGGGCCCGTTTCGAGATAATGCCAGGAGATCCGGTGGTTGTTCTGGATGGAGCCCATACACCCGATTCCGTAAGAGCCTGCGCTTCGGATTTCTCCACCATCTTTCCTGCTGGCGGCCTTTTACTCTTCGGCTGTGCCAAGGACAAGCAGCCTGGTCCCCTGGCCAGGGAACTGGCTGGTATCTTTTCACAAGTCATCGTCACAAAACCCGGTACCTTCAAGGAAAGCGATACCCAAGCCATAGCGAAGGGTTTTCTGGATGCAGGGTTTCACGTGTCGGTTAGGGAAGATACGGAAACAGGCATACTGGCTGCCCTGGATGAGGCAAAGTCTGCTGGTCTACCCCTGTTGGTCTGCGGGTCATTCTACTTGTGTGCTGAAATGGCAAAAACACTCTCAGCCAGAGGCCGTTGAAAACCGGCAAACCAAAAATGGCAACCAGGTTCCTTTTTTCGACCTAGTCCAGAACCTGGTTCCTGCCTGCCTGCTTGGCACGGTACATGGCAGCGTCCGCACGCTCTACCCAGTTAATGATGGGTTCTGACTTCTGGAACTCGGCCAGACCGATAGAAACCGTTACTGAAATCCTGGCGTCCCTGGCTTCCAGAAAGGTGGATTCTATGCTGGTCCTGATTCGCTCGGCAACCGCCCTGGCAGTAACCTTGAGGCTACCCGGCAGGATTACGAAGAATTCCTCGCCACCGTAGCGGCCGGCATAATCTTCACGACGCAGGCATTTTCTGAGCTCCTTGCCAACCACCCGAAGGACTTCATCACCAACCACATGACCGTATGAATCATTTACAAGCTTGAAATGGTCTATGTCCAGCATCAGGCCGCAAAGTGACGAACCGCTTTCCGAGGATTTCCGGGTTTCAAGCACTATGCGTGCCTCCAGGCTCTGGCGGTTGAGCAACCCTGTCAGTAGGTCATACCTGGCCGCGGCTTCCAGACGCTTGTTTTCACTTTCAAGGCCAAGTTTTTTCTGTTCCAGATCTACCATGTTTTCACGCAGGTTCATCTGGCGGTCAAGAAGTTTTA
>MIBM01000112.1:2247-2389 GCA_001830645.1 Spirochaetes bacterium RIFOXYC1_FULL_54_7 | reverse complement strand
ATCTTGTGCCCCCGGGGGTGTATCAGGTAACAGGCACCTCCGGAGGCCGTAAGCCAGCGCTCCTGTAGTTCCTCCCGACGGTAGATCCTGCGCACCGATTCATTGTCCGGTGAGGAGGGTTCGTGCATGAGGGGATCCCCGG
>MIBM01000112.1:0-2190 GCA_001830645.1 Spirochaetes bacterium RIFOXYC1_FULL_54_7 | reverse complement strand
CGCTCAGGTTCCGCCCTTCATCATTGTTCCAGGACACGCTCAGGGCAACCGGCACACCGGCAGCCAGCCAGGGCTCAAGGCTGGCAAGGGATGGGAACCTGACAACGCAGGCATCGAAGCCTTCAGAAGCAGCATAGGCTGTATTGAAGGCCCAGTTGCCATTGCCATCATACACACTGTCATAAGTGCCGCCTACCGCCCTGCGTATCCCAGTCTCGCAGGGACTTGCGTCCCTCCGCCAGTATGACAGGATCATGGCCACACAAGTCGGGCTGCACCAGACCTTGCCCCCGTCGGGATAGACCATCTGGGAACAGCAGGGCACCCCTGCCAGTTCACCTGACCATGAAGCCCCCCTTGCTGCCGTGGCAGTCGCACTGGCAGACTTTGTCTCGGTTGTTGCTGTGGTGGCTATTGGTTTGGGATCGGAATATGCCACACACAAACGCCGGATGCTGGGCAGAGCCTTGCCATCCTTGCTGGATAGTTTTATACGGATCTGCAGGGCATCAGCAGGCGAATCGAGGCGAAGGGTATCTGTGTCCAGACGCACACCGGCTTCCTGCTGATCCGCAATGGAGTGCCGCTGCACGATACTGTCCCCGGACGCCCAGATACCCATACTGAACCACCTGGACCATGAACCGCTGCAGCGGGCCCGGATCAATACTTCAAGCCACGAGCCAGCTGGAGTAGCCGCGGACCAGGATGGTATGGCGGCACTGAAGGGAAAGGACGTTTCCAGTACCGGGCTGTCTGCTTGGCTTACCCGATCTGCTTGTCCTGTATGACCCACCGGTACCGCCTGAGCTACCTGGTCTGCTTGATCCACCGGACTCGCCTGAAAGGCCTCGTCCACCGACGAACCAACTACCAGAGCCAAGCCCAGGCCGCCATCTCCGGATCGGATACATACTCCGTCGCCCAGAGACCAGTCAGAAAAATTCCCGTCCTTCAGATCGATAAAACCGGTTCTATACAAGGGACACTCCATCTGCCGCGGCTAGCTGCGACAAGCTCAGGTTCAACAAGGGGTATCCCCTGGTTTCTGGATCGGTATAATGCCACCACTCCGCATCATAGGCCTTGAAGCCGGCAGCCTCCATACAGTCCCGGAGGAAATCCCTGGCCTCCAGTGCACGGGCCTCAAGCGCACGGGCCTCCAGCGCACGGGCCTCCAGCTCCTGACTCTCCCGAGGCCTGGACTCATGTTCCCCGGAGCCCTTGTAGCGATGGGAGGCATGTTCCGAAAAATCGTCAAACTCACTGGGCATCGCGACAGGACTGCCATCGTCATGGGCAAGGGTAACATCAACCGCGGCACCCCTGTTGTGTATGGATCCCCTGGACGAGGGTGCTACAAAATCCGGATCGGGTAGTATGCGCCACATCAGGTCCTGTACGGCCAAGGGCCGGTAGGCATCAAGGACAACAATGACCAGACCGCGTGCGGCTGCGAGCGAGGCAGCCTGGGACAACTTGCGGGCGGTGGCTGCGAGCAACCAGGCACGGTCATCGTCATAGAGCCTGGTCCTGAAAAAATTGCGGTCTGTGGCATAGCGTAAATCCACCTGTACTCGTGGGCAGGCAAGGCGGAGGTCTACAAGACCATGGTTGATTGCCAAGGCTACTCTGCCCCCCGCAAGGCAACAAGCAGCAGAACCCCGAGCCCATAGCCATGTCGCTGTGCTTGTCGCGGGCTTGTCATGATCATTGCAGAAAAACACTCCTCCGGGTCCATCAGCATCAGGATGCCCGATTATCGCTTCTGCGGAGTATACAGTATTTTTTGGCCTGTATCGAGGGGTTTTATCTGACAGGGCAAAGACTTATGCCCCCTCAAAGCTGGTCACGGCGGCTTGGTTATTTTTTTGCTTCGCTTCCAACATCAACCTGATGTATACTCGTGACGCAATGGAGTGTACATGCTGGCACGCAGGCATCTAGCAAAATCAGGCCGCATCCGCCTGGCTATTATCGGTTACGGCTATATGGGGCATATCTACCGCAAGGCCTTCAGGGAGCTCAAGGACGAGCGCCAGGGCGAGAACTACTACAAGGTAGACCTGAACGAACTGATATCCGGGGTCGAACTCATAGCAGTTGTCGATCCGTCGACCAGCGCTGAAGACCATATGGAACTACAGCAAAGCGGCATTGCCATCTTCACTGATATCGATGGTCTGTTCT
>MIBM01000111.1:10777-11457 GCA_001830645.1 Spirochaetes bacterium RIFOXYC1_FULL_54_7 | reverse complement strand
CAGGAAACCACACGGGTTCTGACCGATGCAGCCATAGCTGGCGCTACCGACAGTCTCCACGGCCTCAAGGAGAACGTGGCCATAGGCCATCTGATTCCTGCCGGCACGGGCATGAAGAATTACAAAGGCATCCGCTTGTCTGACAGCGAGAACGACGACCTGGATGTCTATGTGGCAGAGGTTGTTGAAAAGCGCAAGAAGGAGCGCGAGATGGCTGCCTTGCCCTTCGGAGATGAGCAGGCCTATGTCGAAGGGGCGGAATTCGAAGAGGATACCGCCTTTGAAAACGATGAAGGCTTCAGTCCTGTGGACGAGGAAGTCACCGAAGAAGAGGATTGACCGGATTGACATGATGGGGTCAAGGATTCTATTGTAAGCAGTCGGTTCGTCCTTTGGGCGTGCCGCCTTAAGCATAGTACTCGTGTACCGAAGAAATAGGCCAGGTGATGCTGACGCCCGGCCACAACAGGAGACGAAGGTTTAATGCCTACCATTAACCAATTGATTCGGATGGGCCGCAAGCAGTCCATCTGGAAGACCAAGAGCCCGGCCCTCAATGAGTGCCCGCAGAAACGCGGCGTTTGTACCCGCGTCATGACGGTCACACCGAAGAAGCCGAACTCGGCCCTCCGGAAGGTTGCCCGTGTTCGCCTTTCCCATGGTATCGAAGTCACCGCCTA
>MIBM01000111.1:10306-10760 GCA_001830645.1 Spirochaetes bacterium RIFOXYC1_FULL_54_7 | reverse complement strand
ATAACCTCCAGGAGCATTCCGTAGTGTTGCTCAGAGGCGGCCGCGTAAAGGATCTCCCTGGCGTCCGGTACCATATCGTGCGTGGAGCCAAGGATACCCTCGGCGTCGCGGATCGCAAGCAGGCCCGTTCAAAATACGGTGCCAAAAAGCCAAAGGCCTAAGGAGGCGCGGGTATGGGACGGAAGAAAAAGTCCGAAGACCGTGGCCATCAGCCTGATGCGCGGTACAACAGCCTTACGGTAACCAAGTTCATCTGTCGCATGATGTGGGAGGGCAAGAAGTCCACCGTAACCACAATCATGTACGACGCTATGGCCAAACTTCAGGAAAAAGCCGGAGCCCCCGCACTTGATGCGTTCATGAAAGCCATGGACAACGTCAAGCCGGTGGTCGAGGTAAAGTCCAGACGGGTTGGTGGCGCAACGTACCAGGTGCCGATCGAAATCCGTGAAAT
>MIBM01000111.1:8872-10259 GCA_001830645.1 Spirochaetes bacterium RIFOXYC1_FULL_54_7 | reverse complement strand
AGCGTTCCGGCCGTTCAATGGCCGACAGACTGGCCGCGGAACTCGCCGATGCCTTCAACAGCACCGGTACCGCAGTCAAGAAGCGCGAAGATACGCATCGCATGGCAGAGGCCAACAAGGCCTTCGCACACTACCGCTGGTAGTTTACTACCAATGGTAGTACACGGTTCAGGCGCAGGGCTTGTATAGTCCTCGCCTGCACCATATAATGCGTGGACTCGCGCTCGGCGCAGGACCCGCTATTCCTTTTTAAACCAGTCTAGGAGGATACGAATGGCGAAAGAGAAGTTCAATCGTACCAAGCCCCACATGAATGTTGGTACCATCGGACACATCGACCACGGCAAGACCACCCTGAGCGCGGCCATTACCATGTACTGCGCCAAGAAGTTCGGTGACAAAGCCCTCAAGTACGATGATATCGACAATGCACCTGAAGAGAAGGCCCGCGGTATTACCATCAATACCAGGCATCTCGAGTACCAGTCTGTGAAGAGGCATTATGCCCACATCGACTGTCCCGGCCATGCCGACTATATCAAGAACATGATCACCGGCGCGGCCCAGATGGACGGGTCTATCCTCGTCGTCTCCGCTCCCGACTCCGTCATGCCCCAGACCCGCGAGCACGTACTCCTGGCCCGCCAGGTCGGCGTACCCGCTATGGTCGTTTTCCTCAACAAGATCGACCTTCTTGACGATCCCGAGCTTGTGGAACTTGTAGAGCAGGAAGTCCGTGACCTCCTCAACTTCTATGGTTTCCCCGGCGATGACACCCCGATCATCAAGGGTTCAGCCTTCGCAGCCATGACCAACCCGGATGATGCCGAAGCCACCAAGTGCCTCGACGAACTCCTTGAGGCTATGGATACATTCTTTGCAGATCCCGTGCGTGTGACGGACAAGCCCTTCCTCATGCCTATCGAAGATGTGTTCTCGATCTCCGGCCGTGGTACCGTTGTAACCGGCAAGATCGACCGCGGCATCGTCAAGGTGAACGAGGAAGTGGAGATCGTCGGTATCAAGACAACCAAGAAGACCGTCTGTACCGGTGTAGAAATGTTCAACAAGCTCCTCGACGAAGGTCAGGCTGGCGACAACATCGGTGCCCTTCTCCGTGGTATCGACAAGAAGGAAGTGGAGCGCGGCCAGGTTCTTGCCAAGCCAGGCAGCATCAATCCCCACACCAAGTTCAGGGGTCAGGTATACGTGCTGAACAAGGAAGAGGGCGGTCGTCACTCACCTTTCTTCACCGGCTATCGTCCCCAGTTCTATTTCCGAACCACCGACATCACCGGCTCCGTAACCCTGCCTGCAGGCAAGGAAATGGTAATGCCCGGTGACAACACCGAGATCGATGTCGAATTGATCTACCCGATCGCTATGG
>MIBM01000111.1:2435-8850 GCA_001830645.1 Spirochaetes bacterium RIFOXYC1_FULL_54_7 | reverse complement strand
CCGCGAAGGCGGCCGAACAGTAGCCTCTGGACAGGTTGTCGACATCCAGGCATAAACTGCACTGAGTTCATTTTGGCAGCGCCCTTTGCAGGGCGCTGTTTTTTTACACGCCTTCGCGGGGCTGCAAGGTAATTATTGTAGTCGCCGCTGAAAGCGGCGTGCGCTACCGTGAGGGTGGCCTCTACCATGAGGGAGACTGAACTTGAGTGAACCATCAGAATTCTGTGAGACTCGTGACAATTCAAGCAATAATCTTGCCCGAACCTGTGTTCAGGTGTATCATCCTTTAAGGAATTGAAACCAGTTTGGTAGCTGAAATTTACCTATTCAACCGTTTCAGTTTTTGAGGTATGGGTGTTGCACCCATATATTTTTTCTAAAAGGAGACGCATCATGAAATCACGGTTTTCGGGGATGATGACACTTCTACTAATCCTGGCATTGGTGTCCGGATTTGTAGGCTGTGCAAAAAAAGCGGATGAATCGGTAGTAGTCGAACCTGAACCCACCGGTCCTATCACTATCGAGTTCTGGCATTCCATGACTGGCAAGAACGCGGAGAATGTCCAGTTGCTGGCCGATCAGTTCAATGGTACCCAGCAGAAGTATATCGTCACCCCTGTATTCAAGGGTTCCTATAGTGACAGCATGAACGCAGGCATTGCGGCATTCCGTGCTAACCAGGCCCCCCATATCATTCAGATTTATGAGGTAGGAACCGCTACCATGATGGCAGCCAAAGGTGCCGTTAAACCAGTGCATCAATTGATGAAGGAATATGGTCAGAAATTTGACCCGGCCATTTATATCCCTACCATCACCAGTTATTATTCGACATCCAAAGGAGAAATGCTGTCCTTGCCCTTCAACTCCTCTACTGCTGTCATGTACTACAACAAGGATGCGTTCCGCAAGGCTGGTCTTGACCCCGAAAAACCTCCTGTAACGTGGCCGGAATTCTTTGAAGTGGCCAAGAAGCTGAAGGCATCCGGCATGGAAGGTGGCTTCTCCACCAACTGGATTTCATGGATACAGCTTGAAAACTTCTCCGCTTGGCACAATCAGCCTTTTGGTACCAAGGCCAATGGTTTTGAAGGTCTGGATACAGAACTTGTTTTCAATACGCCACTCACGCTCAAACATTTCGAGACCATTTCACAACTCGCCAAAGACAAAGTCTTCATTTATGGTGGACGGGAAAACAAGGCCAACCCGCTCTTCTCGTCAGGACAGGTTGGGTTGCATTTCGAGTCTATCGGCGGTTATGCCAATTTCAAGAACACCTGCAAGTTCGATTTCGGTGTCGCAAGACTGCCTTACTATGCTGATGCTCCTGGCGGCGCTCCCCAGAATACCATAATTGGAGGAGCCAGCCTCTGGGTGTTCGAAGGCAAAACCAAGTATGAGTACAGTGGCATTGCAGACTTCTTCTCCTTCCTCTCGAAGGCTGAGTCCCAGGCCCAATGGCACCAGAATACTGGTTACCTGCCGATAACCACCGCTGCTTATGAACTAACCAAGTCCCAAGGTTTCTATGACAAGAATCCTGGTCCCGAAGTAGCAATCAAGCAATTGCTCAACAAGGCTCCGACCCCGAATTCAATGGGTATCCGGTTTGGCAACTTCAACATCATCAGGGAGATCGAGGACCAGACCTGGGAAGATATCCTCGGCAACAAGATCAGCGTCAAGGATGGGTTGGCGAAGATGGTTTCCGAAGGAAACGCCAAGTTGAGGGAATTCGAGCAACTCAACAAATAGATCTGATGTTCCGGTGATCAGGGGATCTGTCAGATCTCCTGATTGCTAGCCATGCCGCTCCCATATAGTGGGAGCAGTTCAAGCCCCATTGATCCTAATCCTGCAATCGGGAACCCGTATGTCCAATCAGTATGAATTCAAGAGCAGGCTGCTACCATACTTGCTTGTGTTGCCGCAGATGGTCATTGTTGTTGTATTTTTCTTCTGGCCATCAGCTCAGGCCATCTGGCAGTCATTCTTCCTCCAGGATCCATTTGGTGGCAGGTTGATTTTTGTGGGCATCGACAATTATCTCAAACTGTTTTTTGATCCTTCCTCATCGTATGTAGATTCGTTCCAGGTATCAATCATCTTTGCATTGGCTGTAACTTCATTATCCATGTGCCTGTCATTGTTTCTTGCCGTGCAGGTGAACAGGAAAATGAAGTTGTCAACATTTTATAAAACAATGCTGATATGGCCATATGCGGTAGCTACGATGGTTGCTGGTGTTCTGTGGTTGTTCATGTTCAATCCTAATGTAGGTGTCATAGCATGGCTGCTCAAACATCAACTTGGCATTGAATGGCAGCATCTCCTGAATACGAACCAGGCACTCCTGCTTATTACCATGGCGGCAAGCTGGAAGCAGATATCGTATAATTTCGTTTTCTTCCTTGCCGGATTGCAGAGTGTTCCAGCGGATCTCGTGGAAGCAGCTGCTATTGATGGTGCCGGACCAGTGAGAAGGTTCTGGACTATAGTTTTTCCTCTTTTGTCCCCGACTACCTTTTATCTGCTTGTAATGAATCTTGTGTACGGTTTCTTTGAAACCTTCCCCATCGTGCACCAGGTAACTGCTGGTGGTCCGGGCAAATCAACGAGTATCCTGGTCTACAAAGTATGGAGGGATGGTGTGATCAACCTTGATCTAGGGGGGTCCTCTGCCCAATCAGTAATCCTGATGATCCTTGTCATCGGGCTGACTGTCATTCAGTTTCGCTTCATAGAGCGACGCGTCAACTACTAGGGGGAGCTGCCATGACTGAACATTCACTGCTGCGACGGTTTACCCCCCACCTGTATTTATGGATAGCCATTTTCATTCTGGTTTTTCCTCTCTGGTTGGTATTCGTTGCCTCTACCCGCACGAGCATGGAGATCCTTGCGGCTCCTATGCCGCTGACTCCAGGGCCGCATTTTCTGGAAAATTACAAAGCAGCAATCATGCAGGGGAACAAGAATCTTGGTGCTTCCGCACTCATGATGCTGAAGAATTCTCTGATCATGGCTCTTGGAATTTCAACTGGCAAGATACTGATATCGTTGCTCGCTGCGTTTGCAATAGTATTTTTCAATTTCAAGCTTCGTAGTTTTTGCTTCTGGAGTATTTTTGTAACCCTGATGTTGCCGGTAGAGGTACGCATCATGCCAACATACAAGGTCATTTCAGATCTCGGCATGCTGAACAGCTATTCAGGGCTCATACTGCCAATGGTGGTTTCTGCCACAGCAGTCTTTCTTTTCAGGCAGTATTTCATGACCATCCCAAGGGAGATGGCGGAGGCATCCCAGATAGATGGAGCCTCATCCGTGCAATTCTTCTGGCATGTCCTGCTGCCCATGACCAGGACTCCTATTGCTGCAATGTTTGTAATCCAGTTCATCTATGGATGGAATCAATACCTGTGGCCACTTCTGATAACTACCAAACAGAGTTTCTACACAATTCTGATCGGGATCAACCGGATGCTGTCTGGCGCGGATGTGGTAATCGAGTGGCAGATAGTCATGGCGACAACTCTGTTGGCGATGATACCGCCAGCATTCGTGGTAATCGTAATGCAGAAACAGTTTATCAGTGGTATGACCGACAGGGAGAAATAGGCTGATAGCGCTGAGGGGCCACCCTTGGCGCCTACCCCTACCCGGGTGTCTGCCAACCTCCGTATGATATCATGCCGGTCGCTGCCGGCTGCCGGTTTCTGGAATCCGGTGATCAGCCCGTTTGCTCGTTTGCTCCGATGGTCTCCAGTGTCGATACCGGTTTGGGCCGGCGTGGGTACCGCAGGTAGGGTGCAAGCGCAGTATTGCATGAACTGCCAGTGCCATCGTACGTAAGGGAGACCACCGGGGTACCGGTGATTTCCTCAATGCGCCTGTTCATGGCTTCGGTTACCAGCCCGGCGCAGCAGAACACAGGGCTGAGTTGCACAAAGAGCGATACCTCAGGGAAGTGTTTCTTGATGTACCAGGTTTTCAGTAAATTTTCCGCTGATTCACCCGAGTTTTCGAGCAATACTCCGTAACGGGCAAGAATTTCTGCACTCGGATCATCGAACTCGGGGTCTGTTTGCTCAAGTACACGGTCGAAGATACGGTAGTATGCCTTCTCCATCGCTTTGGATGCGGCAAGCAAAGCGCTGAATCCAAACCAGGCACCGTATCGACCCTCTTTCATCCACCGTGAAAAATAGGTATCGGCGATCATCTTGGCATACTGGTTGTACGGCATCGAGATAACTTCGCCACCATTTGCTTCTATATACTGTATTACATTCTGGTTCATGACCGAATTATCCCGGACATAGAAGTCGCCAAACAAGGCGACCAGTGCATTCCTGTAGCTACGGTCATAGGGCACGGCCTCGAAGCCAGCGATTATTTCTTCCGCCGCTTTGACCTTGTTCTTGCGCCTGTCCTCGAAGGCTGGAACAAGTATAGCCATAGCCCTTGTGACACAGGCGTCCGTCATTCCTTTTACTTTCTCGTATGGCCGGATACGGCAGGCAAGGCGTCTGATAAGGCCTGCAAAAAGGTATGACTGGTAGGCATCGATGGCCGCAAGAGGAGAGATTTCCAGGAAGGACAGCTCCCCGACATAGACCATGGCCTTCTCGAAGCCCCCGCCCATGCCGTCGAGAATGGATTTCATCTGGTGTGGATATAGCGGGATGTTGCAGGAGAAGGCGGATCGGGCCATCCATATGGCGCAGAGTGCCGGATCCAGTGCCCGCTTGCGCACGGTGTAGATGAAGGATTCAACGATGGCGTTCAAGGGCAGGCATTGGCCCGAGTTTGTGGACAGGCTGGCTCGAATGGTAGCGTCGGTTTCTTCCATAACCACAGCTTGTATTCCAGCGGCACGCAGGCTTGCGGCCAGCAAGGGGGCAGCCAACTCATCCCAGCATGGAAGCAGCAAGGTCTTTTCCTTCAGTTCCGTGCGGTAGTGAGGATTAGCCGCCACAAAGCTGTGCTCCACGAAGCCAAGCTCTGTCCCCAGGGCTTGTTGATACGCAGCCTTCTGCCAATGGTTTCTGAAGGATCGTAGCGCTGCCTCTATCCGGGTACCGTATCCCAGGGAGCTGTCGTGGTCGTCCAGTTCCAGTATCAGGTAGGGCTTGCCATAAGCATCCATCATGGCCTTGAAGGCATCCAGTACGAAGGAGTCGGGCCCACACTTGAAGGAAGTGATAAAGACAGGATACAGGCCTTTGGTCCGGGCAGCAGTTTCGGCGGCTTTGAGGATCTGCTTGCCATAGTCCCAGGGGAGTTCCCTGATCATAGGCAGGATTTCCGACAAGGCATCAGGTGTCTCCTCAAGCATATCCTGGTACCAGGTCCGCACTCCGCGATCGTTTATCAAGTCCGGGATGCCCTTGTTCATGTCTGGCATCAGTACGGAATATGGTCGGCCGAGCAGGACAATCTCGATATCCCCGAGCTCTGCCCCCGGTTCCGTGGTTCCAGGATCCATTGGCTTGGTCTCCGATGGATTGATGCGGGTCCGATAGGCTTTTTTCAGCCATTGCTCCTTCAGGGTACGGAACTGTTGAGCTAGATCCCAGGCATCGCTGATGGCTTTGTAAGTAAGCTTGAACTTGCCTTCTTCATCAAGGCAGCGATGTAGTTCGCTTTTGACATAGAAGCTTGTATAGCCAACCTCTACAAGTGGCATGAGAAAGCGTCTGGCCTCACCGAGCTGGGAGATGAGGGCCGATGAAAATTGGGTACTGTAGCAGTATTGTTGCTTCCCTTCCTCCTGATCCGGTTTTTTTTCAAGATACCGGGGAAGGAAAATGAAATCTGCTGATTTCAGAAGGGACAGAGCATGACCGTGGAGGGCGGCAATTGGAGCACAGAACTCGGCACCCATACGGTTCTTGCCGTTGGCCGCAGCTGTCCCATCGGTGCTGCTGACAATAGTCCTGATTCCCAAGGCAGAAAAGAATAATTGCCAGAAGTCCAGCTCTCCGGCCAAGGACAGAGCTGCTGGCAGTCCTATCGAGCGTTTGTCAGCATCCAGGGATATATTGATCCCAGCCCTGTCCCCAATGGCGGCCAAGGCTCCGGCTTCAGCTTTCGCACGAATGGTTTTCAGGCTGGGAGTGCTGTGTTTCTTCGAAACATATGACTTGGTGGCATAATCACGGCCACAAAGGAAGCCAAAAGCCACCTCTTCACCACCAGCCTGGGCCACAGACAGTTTGCAGTGGTTGCCGCAGAGGGTACATACCTCGGTCCGTATGGGAATGGCACTGTGGCACAGCCCCAGGCCACGGAAGGCTGTCTGCCCAATACCCTGATCTAGCAGAGTAAGAGCAGCCCCATAAGCTCCAGTCAGATGGCAGTAGGGAGAGACAAGGATGGGGCGGCCCAGCTTCTGCTCAAAGGC
>MIBM01000111.1:0-2425 GCA_001830645.1 Spirochaetes bacterium RIFOXYC1_FULL_54_7 | reverse complement strand
GCACGATTTTTGGCTGTTGCTCCTTGAAAGAAAACTACCTTGCCTATGGCCTTGCCGGTTGTGACCTTTCGCAGGTAGTTTTCACGGATCGAATGAAGGGCAGCGGCAAGCACTTCTTCAACTGAACAGCCAGCTGCCAGCAGATGGTTGATGTCCCGTTCCATGAAGACTGTGCAGCGGTCGCTAACTCGTGGAGCCCTGACTCCGGAAGCCAGCTCGGCATAGGCTCCGATGTCCACGCCGAGTTTCCTGGCTTGTTCTTCTATAAAGCTGCCTGTTCCGGCGGCACATACATTGTTCATGATGGATGAAGTTACCCGCCCGTCATGCAGGGTGGTAAACTTTGAATCCTGGCCACCTATCTCGATGATGGTGTCTACTGCAGGGTCCAGCTTGACGGCTGCCTTGGCATGGGCACTGATCTCGTCAAGAATAAGGTCTGCTCCCGCGATGCCTCCAATAAAGGCTCTCCCGGAGCCGGTAGTGGCGCAACCGGTAATTTCAAGCTGAAAGCCTTTCTTGCTGACCAGGTGTTCCGCCGCTTCAAGCAGAGCCTGGAAGGCTTCGACTGGCTTTCCGGCTGTCCGTGTGTAGAATCCAGCCAGCATGGTGCCTTGTAGATCAACCAGTGCGGCCTTTGTGCTTGTGGATCCAATGTCAAAACCAAGGCAGGCTTTGGTATGTTGCTCGAAACCTGTGTAGACATCGACCTCTACATCCATTCCTGGTCGGCCATCCACCTTGCTGCAGTGATCGATATAACCTTCATTGGCCGAGAAATCCGGATAGTCAGACTGGATCAGGGACAGAGCTGGATAAAAGTCCGACCTGTCAAGTTTGTGCTCATTCCTGAGCATGGATGCAGAAATGAAAGGGGTACGTCGAATTACCTTCATATCGACGACAGGAGTGAATCGGGGATCTGTCACTTCGCCTGAGTGTGCGGTTCCAGGTTGTATCGGTTTTGCCAGTAAAAGGAGGGCTGCCCCGATGGCACCATGGTACGGGGCCTCGGAATCCCGGATTATGTCAAGGCCGGTCTGCTCTCGCAGACGTTTGAGCACCGCATCATTGAGCGCTACACCACCACTGAACACTACTGGTTCCTGTATGGACTCTCCTTTGAAGAGCGCATCGATGATATTGCGGGTCAGTCCCCGACAGAGTCCGTCGGTGATGGCTGCCTGTGCATGGCCTTCCTGCTGGGAATGTATCAGATCGGTCTTGGCAAAGACCGCACAGCGTGTGGCTATTTTTGGAGCCTCCGCTGTATTGGAACAGGCAAGGCTGGCCAGGGCCGCCGCATTGGTTAGGCCGAGACGACCAGCTTGCTGATCCAGGAAGCTTCCGGTTCCTGCGGCACACCCTGAGTTGCTGCGGCTGCCTGCATATTGGCCGTCCATGGTCAAGCGGGCCAGGGAATATTTTTCGCCACCTACGATCAGTATGGCACCGGCAGCGGGGTAGCGGGAACGCACGGATTCAATAGCTGCAATCTGTGAATCATACCAGGCATCTGCTTCGATACCAGCCCCTGTCCTTCCAGTTGAAGCCACTGCAACCACTGTTGAGAGATCCATTTCCTTGTCCATGGCAGCAAGTGCCAGCCCGATGTCACCGGAATGGAAGCGGTAGAATCTATCAGTAATCTTGCCATTCGCATCGATGGTAGCCGCGGCTACAGCCACTGAACCAATGTCGATGCCCAGTATCAAGCCAGTTCTGTTTTCCACTTCCAGCACCTCATGAATTTATTTCTCATCAAGTTGATCTTTGACTATTTCCCATAAGCCGGCCACGCCTGCGCGCCAGCCTTCCCGGTATCCACGTATCGCGTCTTCAAGTTCCGGTGACAGTGCAGCAGCCACCTTCCGCTTCCGTTCCCAGACCTCTACGCATTGGTCTTCGGCTGCCGAAATGGCTTCACCGTCGCCATCACTGGCCCTTTTACTGTCAATCAAGGCTAGTACCGAGATGAGTTCGCTGTAATGGGCTTTGCCCGCCCAGGTTCCGCCGTCGGATTCTCCGTCGCGGCGGGCTGTTTCAAGCCATCCGCGCTTCTCGGCCTTAAGCCGTTCTACTATCCCAGGGATGTCTTCCTTGCCCGACAGCATTCTGTGGAATTCTTCCTTGGCTTTAATGGCTTCCGAAACGGCATCCTGGAAAAGTTTTGAAAGATTGAAGGATGAACGCCACTGGTCTATCTTGCTGAACAGGTTTTCATTCACGGTGAGGGTAATTTTCTTAGCCATTCCAGCTCCTTCAAGAAAAGTACGTGTCGATCAAGCTACACGTGTAATTTGCATCGACACGTGTCATTTGTCAAGGGTTGCTTGCAAGGTAAAGAAGTTGTTGTGACTCAGGCTTGGTAATAACTGCGAAGCCCCGTGTTGCGCCAAAATAAAACCTAGCCGAAAACTCGATT
>MIBM01000110.1:13078-16773 GCA_001830645.1 Spirochaetes bacterium RIFOXYC1_FULL_54_7 | reverse complement strand
CCCGGCAGCGTTCCTTGAGTACTGGCATAAAACCAGAAACAAGGGGTGAGGCATGCTGGAATACCAAACTAACCAAATCTCAGGCCAGGTCCAGGAAATACGCCATGAGCAGCACCAGCAAGCTGCGTACATCGGCCGCGTCTTCTTCACGGTCCGGGCTGCCGTCGAGGCAAGCCGCAAGCCCGGCTCCATCGGACAACCAGCCTGAAGAGGTCTCCACAAGCCAGACAAAAGCTCCCAGACGGGGATCCACCCTGAAGGCCAGGTCCCGAACCTCGCCGCCCTGGGCAAAACTGCCAAAGATGTCCTTGAAGAGCCCCCGCACAAGAGCCAGCATGGACAGCAAGGCTTTTTCGTCCTCCCCGGTCTCACAGGCATCCCTGATTTCCTTGATGCTGCGCACCATATCATCCGCAACAAGCTTCAGATCCTGCTTGCTGCTGCCCCTGCCAGCCTTCACGACAACAGCCTTCAGCTTCCATTCCAGGCGACCGAACAGCCTGGACATACGATCGGCAATACCGCTTTCCGACCCCGTCACATACCGGTAGAACTCTCCTGGTTCGCCCAGGAGGTTGCCCAGGGCAATGGCAAAGTTGCGGCGTACGCTCCGGGTCCGGGTCGATGTGAAGCGCACAAAGAGATCAGCGGCCCCATCGAACATCCCCAGCCGGCTGGCAGCGATTCCGGCGGCTGCCCGGAGGCGGTCCGAGGGAGCCCTTCTGTAATACTCCAGCACAAGTTCCGTTGCCCTATCCCCGCCTATGGCACCCAGGGCATGAAGGCAAGCCTCCAGCAGATCTTCCGATGGTGATTCCCCCAGGATGCCGGCCAGAGGCTCGATGGCCCGGGAATCCCGCAGCCGCCCCAGAGCCCGCACGGCGGCTATCCTCAGGGATGAACTGCGATCCTCAAGATGCCCTATCAGGGGCTGTACCGCCAGGGGAGAGCCAATGCGTCCAAGGGCCCGCGCGGCCTCCTCCCGGATTTCCGGATACGGATCGCCCAGCCGGGCCAGGATCTCGTCCAGGGCCAGATCGCCGGTCTGGGCCTCTATGGACCGCAAAGCCTGTTCTGCCCTGCCGGGATCGGTGGCGCTGGCTATGTAATCGAGGTAGGCATAGGTCTTCAGGATGCCTGGATTGGCCACCCGGCCAAGCACAAAGCCCAGGGGCCGCTCCCGGCCTTCACGCACCCTGGACAGGATGAAGGCAGACAGCATGACCATGAAGATGGACAGCAACTGCACCGCATGGAAGTCGCCAAAGACAAGCCGGCCCACCCTGAAAGACAGGCCAGCCAGGGAGTCCAGCATGAATCCACCAGCCAGGGAGCCACCCGCTGACACCACACCAACAATAGTCATGTACCAGGCCACATAGGCAATGCGGTTGCGGTTGGGTGCCAGGGACAGCATCATCTGGGTTACCCCCTCCCAGAAGGCCGGGGCAACCAGGCCACCCGCAATGGACATGAGGGGTAGCAGGTAGATATAGGTACGCGGTGTGATGAACAGATAGCCTATCCAGCTGAGCACAAACATGCAGCCAACCACCACCACCGGCTTGCGGCCCCACTTGTCCATCACCGTGCCCCAGAAAGGAGCGGTGAATACCCAGGTCAGCTGGGAGATCACGAACATGATGCCCAGCCAGGTCTTGGGCGCACCTATACGCAAGGGATCCACCAGATACGGTGCCTGGAAGGGAGCTATCAGGTTTATGGAGAATATGGCGACACCCACGGCAATCGAGAAACGTATGAAGTTGCTGTTTTTCAGGGGTTCCAGGTCATCCATGGGGGCAAAGCTGACCCTCTCCATGTTTACCGGCTCGGGTACAAAGATATTCAGCACTATGTCCACAATACCAAGGATGGCGCCTATGCAGAAGATTATTCCGTATACCCACAGTGTCGACGGCCCCTGGAACAGGTCCAGGAACATGCTGGCCAGGAAGAACCAGATTACATTCACCACATTGATGATGGCCGAGCGCCGGAGGAAGTAACTGCCCCGGATGTTCTCGGGAAAGAGATCGGCCACCCAGCTCCACCATCCGGCGGCACTGGCGTTCATGAAGACCCAGGACAAGGGCACGGCCACCATGATTGCCCGAATGCCCCAGGACCGGTCTCCCCCGGCCGCAGCCACAAAGGCACCGGCGGCTATGAAAAGGGTCAAGAGCCGGTGTATCAGGTGTGCGGCCACAAAGAAAGGTTTCTTCCGGGATGAATAGCCGTAGATGAAGATCGATGCCAGCTGGAACAAGCCTGACAACTGGATAAGGCCCACCAGGGCTCCCAGTGTCGATGCGGAGGCTCCCATTTCGTTGCGCAGGAAGACATTGAAAATAGCCTGGGGTGAACACACCATGGCCCATACCGTGCCCAGGCTGCCTGCCGCAACGGTCAGGGACATCGCAGACTTGATCTGCCTGGAGCCGAGCTTCTTCATGATGGGTTCTGACATACAAACCCAGTCTATTCGGCACAGGCCAGGCTGTCCATATCATCGCCGCTTATAGCGGACGCTTCCAGCGGACAACTTGTCTACTCCAGCCTTGGACTATATATTGAAAAGACGCATAGGTAAAAAGATCAACCACACAACTATGAAGCCAGTACCACAAGGCAATAACAGGAGGCTACAATGAACAACTTCAGCTACATGAATCCGACCAGGATACTCTTCGGCAAGGGTGCCGAGTCACAGGTAGGCACCGAGACTGCTGCGCACGCCAAGAAGATCCTGTTGCATTACGGCGGCGGCAGCATAAAGAAATCCGGTCTGTATGACAGGGTCTGCGCTTCCCTGAAGGCAGCCGGGGTGCAGTGGGTGGAACTCGGTGGCGTGGTTCCCAATCCAAGGCTGGCCCTGGTGCACCAAGGTGTACAGCTGTGCAAGGACAACAAACTGGAATTTATCCTGGCTGTTGGTGGCGGCAGTGTGATCGACTCCGCCAAG
Source organism: Spirochaetes bacterium RIFOXYC1_FULL_54_7 (assembly GCA_001830645.1). Lineage (GTDB taxonomy): Bacteria > Spirochaetota > Spirochaetia > Treponematales > UBA12059 > MIBM01. The sequence continues at coordinate 13,808 of MIBM01000110.1, read as the reverse complement.
GCCATAGCCATGGGCGCTGTCATGGATGGGGATGTCTGGAATTACTACATAGGCAAAGGCCAGCCGAAAGGCGCCCTGCCTGTGGCAACGGTGCTCACCATTCCCGCCGCCGGCAGCGAGTCCAGCCCAGGCACCGTCATCACCAATGACGAAGGCATGCTCAAGCGAGCAGTAAATGCCGACTGTCTCTTCCCGAAGTTCTCCATCCTGAACCCTGAAATGACTTTTACCCTGCCCCGCTTCCAGATAGCCTGCGGTGCCTCGGACATCATGGCCCACCTCATGGAGCGCTACTTTACCAACACAAAGAATGTGGAATACACCGACCGCCTGCTTGAGGCCACCATGAAGACCATCAGCCACATGGCAGCCAAGGTCCTGGACAATCCATCGGACTACGACGCCTGGTCGGAGTTGATGTGGGCCGGTACCGTAGCCCACAACAACCTGCTGGATACCGGCAGGCTGGCCGACTGGGCATCCCATGACATAGAGCACGAACTAAGCGGCATCTACGATGTAGCCCATGGCGCAGGCCTGGCCGTGGTCTTCCCTGCCTGGATGAAGTACAACCTCAAGCACGACGTGAACCGCTTTGCCCAGTGGGCTGCCAGGGTCTGGAACGTTGACATGGACTACTTCAACCCCGAAGCCACTGCCCGGGAAGGCATCCGCCGGCTGGAAGCTTTTTATCACTCCCTTGGCTTGGGTACCAAACTTGCCGATCTGG
>MIBM01000110.1:8180-13064 GCA_001830645.1 Spirochaetes bacterium RIFOXYC1_FULL_54_7 | reverse complement strand
CGCCTTGACGAGATGGCGCGCAAGAGCACCGACGCTGACGTACGTACCATCGGGCAATTCGTGAAGCTGGACAGCAAGGCGGTGAGGAAGATACTGGAATTGGCAGTATAAGGTTCATGCCTCCGGTATACCCAATTCTGCAATTTCTCGAAAACCAGACCTATCGTTCCTGCAGTGGAAGGAATGACCATGAAGAACCCTGCCACCAACCCGATGATGGCGGTGGTTTTGCCGTACAGCTCGCTTCCGAGCATGAGCAAGCCGACCAGAACCAGGGTGGCCTTCCCGGCAGCGAACAGCAGTTGCCTTGTAGCCTCGTCACCAGCGGAGCGGAACTCCCTGGCCAGAATGAACAACTCGAAGGTCTTGTTGGACGAGATGTAGGCCGCTATGCCAACCAGCCCCAGGGCAATAGCCACCTGCATGAGGCCCTTGTTCAGGCGCTTGAGGGACTGGTAGAAAGCCAGATAGATGATGGCAATCAGGATATTGTTTACCATAAGGAAGAAGTCGGCATGGAACATGCCCAGCAACGGATGCTCGGCCATTAGCTCGAACCATCCCTGGGTGCTGGCCGGTATGGGATTTATGGCAAAAGCCAGAATCTGCAGCGGAATGATTATCAGCATGAGTATGGTCGCCACAATGGCAAGCCGGTAGAAATCCCGGTACGGAACATGGGTGCGTGGCATGATGTAGACCTCCTCCGGCCAGACTCAAGCTGGCAGATGGGGAACATCCTATTCCCGCATACGCAATTCCGCAAGACAAGCCCACCACTCACCACACCCAAGGCACCAGCCTGTACCTGACCTGCAGCGTATATTCATCATAACCGGGCAGCTTGATCCTGAGGGTCTTGTCCTCAAGATCAGTCCGCACGACCAAGGCAGCAGCAAGCACAAGTGCCGGAATGAAGGCCCAGGCCGCATCCAGCAGGACAGGGGTGGCAAAGTACACAAGCAGGCCACCGCCATAGCCAGGGTGCCTGACCAACCGGTAAGGCCCGGCAGTAACCAGCCTATGGCCCCGATCAGTCTGTATGCGGACTGTTCCTGAAAAGAAGGGATTTACCACCAAGGCCCAGGAAGAAAACACCAAGCCCCAGATGAACACGCCCAGAGCAACAAGTTTGATTGAATCCGTGTAATGAAGTGACCAATCGAAACGCTCGTCCAGACCACACACCAGGGGAAGGGCCATCCCACCCAGGGCCACCACCGGTAACAGCACCTTGTCGAAGGGTTCGGCATCAGCCCGTCCCACGGAACCGGCCCGCTCGGCCAGGATGCTGCTGTCCTTCCGGGCCGCAAGGAAGCGGCTGAACGCAAAACCTCCTATGGTCAGCCCTGCGTAAGCCCAGGCTTCCGGCCAGTCCCAGCGCCCTGAAACCAGCATGGGCAGCAGAGGCATGCCCACAATGAACACCACTATCAAGACTGCCGCCCTTAGCACTACCACATGTTTTGACAATGACACGGCTGGCCTCCTTCGGTTACCTTAAGCATAATACGAAGCAGGAATGGATGCCATGGGATTAGGCGGGGACAGGATCAAGATCCCTGTGGAACAGCGCTTGACCACAACCTACTAGAAGCCACCTGCAGGAAGCCAGAAGAGGGGGTAATCATGAAAACTGACTGGAAAAAAACCGACAAGGCCTTGTACCTGCCTGGTACCGAGCCAATGGCCATCAGGGTCCCGCCAATGAATTTCTACTCCATCCGCGGCCGGGGCAACCCTAACGACAGCGGCTTCCAGGACTACGTGGCTGTCTTGTATTCCCTGGCCTATGCCGTCCGCATGTCCTACAAAAACCCCGACCCACCGCCTGGCTATTTCGAGTACACGGTCTACCCCCTGGAAGGAGTATGGGATATCAGCGACGAGGCCAAGGCCAGGGTCTCCTCAACCCTTGACAAGGATACCCTGGTATTCCAGTTGATGATACGGCAACCGGACTTCGTTGACCCTGTGTTTGCCGCCCACATCAAGGATCAGGTAAAGCGGAAGAAACCCCACGACCTCTTCGACAAGGTGGAATTCATCACTATCGATGAAGGACCCTGTGTCCAGATGATGCACTTGGGTAGCTATGATACCGAGCCAGCCAGTTTCACGGAGATGGAGACCTTCTGCACCGCCATGTCCTTGCACCGCACGTCAAAGCTGCACCGGGAAATCTACATCTCCGATCCACGGAAGGTGGAAGTGGCCAGTATGCGGACCGTGTTGCGGTTCCAGACGGAGCAGGCATAAGCGGCAGGTCAGCCTGGCCTGCACGTACCCTGAGACCTTTATACCAATCCCCGTAGCTCACCCAGGCAGCTGATCTCGTAACTTGGCTGCGGTCCATCCTGGGGTGCCGGCTTGCCGGATGCATTCAGCCAGCAACTGTCGATGCTGAAGTTCACCGCCCCCTGTATGTCGGAGGCCAGGGAGTCTCCCACCATCAGCATGGCTGCCTTGTCGTAGAAGCCCAGGCGCTTGCAGCCGTAATCAAAGATGGCCGGATCCGGCTTGCCACAGCCAGCCTCCTCGGAGACAATGATGGCCTCGATGTACTGCGCAATACCAGAATCAAGAATGCGGGGATACTGCACCGCCGCAATGCCGTTGGTCACAATGGCCAGGCGGTAGCGCGCCGCCAGATAGGCACAGGTCTCCTCGGCCAGGGGCAAAGGATAGATGCCATGGGACAGGAACTCTATGTAGACAGCGCTGAAGACAGCAGGATCGACAGCCCAGCCAAGCGCCTGGAACACCTGCTTGAAGCGCTCCACCTTCAGCCGCTCCTGGTCCACTTCGCCTCGTTCCAGAGCCTTCCAGAGCGCAGAGTTCCTGGCCTCGTAGAGTTGCACCGTATCAGATGTCAGCTCCAGCCCGAATTCCTTGAAGCTCCCGGCAAGGGCGTAGCGCTCCGCAGCCTTGAAGTCCATCAGTGTCTCGTCAAGATCCATGAAAACCAGTTCGTAACGCTTCATATGCCATGGCCTGGTGGTGTGCCTTTGCTGAACCATGGCATTTCGTTGCCCGTCAAAAGCTGCAGCCGCAGGCCCAGCTGGGCGGCATGGTGCTGGATATGCCTGGTAAGGTAGACGACAAGCTCAAGGACACTCATCGTGCCCTTCTTGTGGTTGGCTGTGGCATACAGTTGCTCGTCGGATGAAGCCCCGAGGAAGGAATAAGCCTTGGCCTTGCAGAACTCAAGATATTCGACCACCATCGCTCTCTCATACAGTTTCACAGGGATCCGGTCTTCGAGCTCCTCGTAATCCGAGAAGAACCCCTTCCGGGCCGTATGATAGGCTTGAGACTTGAAATCGGCCATACCATCCGATAGGTAGAAATCGCAGTAGAAGAGTGTATGGAATACCACCTGCGAGAAAGGGTAATCCCCGTGTCTTTCATGCCATTGATCCTCCGGGCAATGGTCAATGCAGTACAAAAGGGTATCGAGGGTCGCTCCAAGCTGGGCAGCCAAGGCTGTGCGGATATATGCTGGATCGGTCATCATGCAACTCCTGGGAAATAGGATCTATCAAACATTCTAGTATTGGCAGGACTTGCTGCACCAGTCCCAGGCAAGCTGCTGTTTGCTCCTGACCCCTACTATGCCCCCTTCGAATACTATGACGAGCAGCTGGGCGGCACTACCGGACTCATGCATGACTACCTGAAGCTTGTGGAAGAAAAACTGGGCATCAGGCTGATGCGGGTAAAGATGGACTCCTTCGAACAGATACTGAGCCTGGCCAGAGCCCGCCATCCTGCTGTGGTCAACGCGGTTACCAAGACCCCCGAGCGCTCCGGGTTCCTTGATTTTACCGAACCCCTGGTAGAGATCGACAATGTCATACTCGTCCGCAAGGACCAGGCTCCGGTCGTCGATCTTGATAATCTGGAAGGCCGCAAGGTGGCCATGGTGCAGGACTATGCCATCACGGAATACGTGCTAGGCAAGTACCCCGGGATACAAGTTGAAACCGTGGCCACAGACCTCCTGGCCCTGCTGGCAGTCTCGTACAGCCTTGCCGATGCCGCCATCATAGACCTGGCCAGTGCTTACCTCCATACTGGCTAAAGCCACGGCGGCCATAACACCACAAGAGCGGCAGGCCATCCTGAACAAGTGGCTTATCCTCGAGGATACCCAGAAAGACAAGCTGAAGAGGTTCTACCTGATCCTGATGGCCCTTGCCGGCATCTTCCTGGCTATAGGTGGCTTCATGCTCCTGTGGAACAGACAGCTTGCCCGCCGGATAGCCCGCAGGACAGCCAGCCTCGACAAGGCCCTTGCAAGAGAGGAAAGCCTGGTGCTTGAGCTGCACAACAGAACCAACAACGCCCTCAATGTAATCATCTCCATGCTGCAGTTGGAGATATCCGCCACCGCAGAGGCAGGCTCCCGGCAAGCCTTGCAGGACATCCTCAACCTCCCCATGGCCATGGGGCTGGTATGCCAGAAACTGGACGGAACAAGCAGTTTCACCCACATAGACCTGGCCGCCTACCTATCTGAACTGACCACACTGCTGCTGGAGTCCAGCGACTCGGCGGAACGGATACAGCTGAACCTTGACCTGGCCCCCACCAGCATTCTGTATGACATAGCCATACCCTGTGGCTTCATAATCAGCGAACTGGTAGCGCATAGTCATGCCGGCTCCCGCACAGCAGATAACCCAGCTGCCATAGCAATCTCCCTGCGGCACTCAGGCGACCACGGACTCATCCTCGAGTATACCGATGCCAGCCTGACCAATGCCGATATCATGGCTGACCAGGATCTCATGGTCTTGACTGCCGAACACCAGCTTCAAGGCCAGATACAGTTCAGATCGGAACCCGGAACCAGCCTTGCGTGCACCATACAATTCCGGG
>MIBM01000110.1:6719-8172 GCA_001830645.1 Spirochaetes bacterium RIFOXYC1_FULL_54_7 | reverse complement strand
TATGCTGGGCGGATCTAGGCCATGAGCAGGATACTGGTCGTGGAGGATGAAGCCATCGTAGCCATGTCGCTGTGCCTGCAGCTCAGACAAGCCGGCCACAAGCCCCTTCCTCCTGCCGCCACCGGGGAGCAGGCCATCAAGCTGGCCATGGAGCACAAGCCCGATGCCATACTCATGGACATAAACCTGGCCAGCAGCATGAACGGCATAGAAGCCAGCCGGTCAATACGACTCTTCTCTGCGGCACCCATCATCTTCACCAGCGGCTACACCAATGAAGACCTGAGGCGCCAGGCCCTTACAATGCAACCGGCGGAATACCTGGTTAAACCATTCAGCTTCCCAAGACTGAAAATCATGCTGGCAGAGCTTGAGCAGCGGCCTCAAACCAGATAATACCCATATTTATTCCTGACCATCTCCAGACCAGGATACTTCAGCTGCTTCATATCCAGGAAGAACGCATCAATATCAAAGAGGACATCCCTGCACTCCCACGCCACCGTATCAGAATTGCGTATGTCCAAGATGCCGTAGCGCGCCGATTTGCACCGGTCGGTGCCCGGCATGCTTACCGCACCGAAGTTGCAAATCCTCGTACCCTTGTATTCCATGAAGAACCGGGTATGTGTGTGTCCGCAGCACAACATGGATCCACCCAAGGAAGAGGCAATCACCTCAAGCTCATCCTGAGGCGTATCGGGCAGAATGCCCTGGGAAAATGAAGTCGGTGAACCATGGCAGAAGGCAATATCAAGCCCACCAAGCTTCAGGGTCTGCATGATGTGCCTGCCTGCAAGGTCATGCCTTTCAGCCTCGCCAAGACGGGCGCAGGCAAAGTCATTCAGGCTTTTTATGAACTCTTCTTTGCTGGTTGATGGAACAAAGTCACCGTTTATCGCCTCTACCCAGTTATCCGTATTGCCCTGCAGCCATACCACAGGATTTATTTCCTTCATCAGGGAATACGCTTCCCGTGGCCTGGGGCCAGTCATCACCAGGTCACCCAGAAAGACAACCTCGTCTATGCGCTGGGACCTGATGTCGGCGTAGACAGCCTCAAGAGCCAGAGCGTTCGCGTGGACATCCGAAAGGATTGCAATCCGCATGTTTACCTGCCTTTATACTTTTAAAATATCACGATGAATAATTCTGTATACAGTATATACCGAGATATCCGATTTTGCTATACTGAATTCACGTTGATAAACAAGCCAGACATCGAACCCACCCTGCCGCTACAGCCAGACAGATTTACCCCAAGCGTCAGGATTGACCAAGCACCCACATCCGGGTGAATATCGGAGCCCGGAAGGAAATCCAATGCCGGAACTATTCGCATCCATAGGCTACAGCACCCTGGAATGGACCGGCATCATCACAGCCGCCCTGCTCATAGGCATCTCCCGTACAGCCATAAGCGGCCTGGCCATACTGGTCATACCGCTGCTGG
>MIBM01000110.1:6557-6699 GCA_001830645.1 Spirochaetes bacterium RIFOXYC1_FULL_54_7 | reverse complement strand
GCATCCACCGGCATCATCCTGCCCATGCTCGTGGTGGCCGACCTGTACGCCATCTACCATTTCAAGAACGCCGCCCACCGGCCCACCATAATCAAGATCCTGCCCTGGGCCATGCTTGGCCTGGTTCTGGGCGTTACCCTTG
>MIBM01000110.1:5390-6549 GCA_001830645.1 Spirochaetes bacterium RIFOXYC1_FULL_54_7 | reverse complement strand
ATAGACGACAGACACTTCAAGATGACCATCGGCCTCATCGTCCTCGTGTGCATCCTCATCAACCTGTACACAAGCCTCAGAGGTGCCGCACTGCAGGTGCCGGACACTGCGGTCCTGCACGCCTTCATCGGCATAGCCGCAGGCTTTGCATCCATGGTAGGCAACGCAGCAGGCCCCATCTTCTGGATCTACCTCATCTCCCGCAGGCTAAGCAAAGCGGAGTTCATGGGCACCTCCGCCTGGTTCTTCTTCCTCATGAATGCCGTAAAACTGCCACTTCAGATCCTGGTCTGGAACAACATAACCACCAGGAACATAGTGCCATCCATCCTGATCATCCCGGTCATCCTGGTCGGCGCCTATGCGGGTACCCTCATGATCAAGCACATCAATGAAAAACCCTTCCGCTACCTGGTCCTGGGCATGGCCATGCTGGCATCGCTGAACCTGATATTCAGGTAGGGCAGCGGCTTGCAGGTCACTATCAATTTATGGGCGTCCCCCCGCCTGGCCGGCGGGGGCGGGCTCTACGCTGCAATGCCTGCCGGCATTTCCGCTGCGATCCCTGACGCGGAATGAGGGCAGGGGGAAAGACCCGGAATCTACTCAACCGCCAATCGGGTAGCATGGCCTGGGTCTCGCAACCAGGGGCGGCCTTCATGGCAAAGCGCAGGATGTTGTTCATTCGATAGTAAGTCTTGCAGCTTACTGTTGATTTTTCGTGTAACGACCTTAGCACCACCCATGCTGCGGATGTATACTCCATGGTTGCCGGTATCCGGCTTGTCCTGCCCAATGAAACCGGCGTTGCCACGGAACCTGTAAAACCGCCGCCCCAAGGAGGCCACTATGCTTTCATACCCGCTGAAAATGGATTGCCGTCTGGCTCTCATCGAGAAAAGACACTGCGGGAAGTTCTTCCGGTTCCTGGAGAAAAACAGGGAACACTTCACCGGCATATTGCACTTCATTGAGAAGATCAAGGATGAGAAGGATGCACAGGCCTTCATCATGAGTTCCCTGGAGATGATGATACGCGGCGAGATGGTCTTCTGGGGGCTATGGCACAAGGATGACATCATCGGCGAGGTGAGCATCAGGGACATCAGTGAAGAATTCAAAAGCGCCGAGATCGGGTACTTCATAGACAAGGACTACG
>MIBM01000110.1:0-5363 GCA_001830645.1 Spirochaetes bacterium RIFOXYC1_FULL_54_7 | reverse complement strand
AGACTGCGCCATTTATTCCTTGATGAAGAGTGAATTTATGACGGGAAACAAAACCGCACAACACGGATGAACCGCACCTGCATTAATTACATGTCACACCACCAAGGACCATCCTTCAGCGCATTCTATCGGAGCTGGTACCACGTGCAACGGTGTATGGGGAATATCGGTGTAGGCGTATTGCATACTTCTAGTCAATTTGGACCACCGTGGATAAACGAGCAGTAATCTATCAATTGCAACTGATTTTTCACGATAAATCGTTACATATGAAAGGAGTTGGTAGAGATCCATCTGGCTGATCTGATTCTTTCCATCCACACAGTCCTCATCAAGAAGCTTCCATTTGGCATCGATTATCCAGTTCTCGCCATTTACTGTTTTTACCACCAAGTCTGGCTTCAAATTGAAGGAAACGTTCCGCTTTTCCTGGTATTGACTCAAGAGGTAGTATGGGTTTGATTGGTATTGTACAGAAGCCAGTTCACCTCGACTCTTCATTCCAAGCAATAAGTTGTATATGTAATGCTCGAAAACTTTTTCCATGGGAAAGAACAGGTTGAATCTGATTGTGGAGGCCCAGGCACCAGCAACATTCAACCCTTCCAGGATAAGCCTGGCCAGTTCCATCACATTCAGATAGGCATGGTTCTTCCTGTCAAGGACGACAGAGCACAAGACAGCACGAGCTTCCTTGTTTGTACCAAATGGTTCTATCTCCATGAATGCATCTTCAAGGAAGCGCTCACGCTGGATCCGGCCTGAGCTCATTCCCAGATTGAAGCAGATGTGGAGCACGGTCGCAAGAATCCTGTTTTCTGGTGAGTTCAAGGATAACTAGTCGAAACGGCATGGCACCATACTACGCTGGCGGTTCTTCCGGGCGAACTCACTGAAATCAATTCGACCACGTATACAAGGCAAATGCTCCTCTTGTGCAATATAGATGGATGAAAGCCCTCGCTTGACCAGGGAGACTAGAGCATCCAGGAAAAGTTCCACTAGCCCTTCGTTCAATGGTAGGGCTGCTATATCGGTTGGAGCAGATCCACCACCAAAGGAAGGCAACATACCCGAACGGGACAGCATATTAAGAAGGATCTTCCTGGAGGACTCATAATCAGCGCCATCTTCTGTTTTAGGCAGGACCTCAAGGACAAACCCCGATTTTGTCATGATGACGCCAGCATGGTTCAGCACACGGATCTTGCCCAATCCAGCTTCCAGCACTCTCCTGCCCTCGTCACTCAATGCCCAGTCATGTAGTTCATGAAAAGCCCTTGGGTTTCCGAGATCCTGTGCCAGGATGGTGTCCCATTCTCTTACTGTGACTGGATCTCCGGTCTGGATCCGTTGATTGGCGCTGATCATATCTTGTAGATATTCCTGTACGCTTCTGGATCCATGAATGCCTCGTCACGAAGTCGCCACACACCTCGCTTCCCGTTCGTTTCAGCTATGTCCGAGCCTACCGCCACCCAGCGTCCCGCAACGTTATGCTGGATGAAGCAATGGTCCGATTGCTTTCCATCTGATCCCAGAACCAGGGCAATACGTTGCCAATCGTCAAAAAAGTATTCGGCAAGCAGCGGAATGATTGACTTTTTAAAAATCCGGGCCAGCATCCTGAGCCAGGCGGCCTCATCGAGGTTCTCGTTTTCAAGGCGCTTGAAGTAAGCATGCCCAATCTGGTGTTCCCTGTCATACAGAAACTCGATCCGCTCATTTATCGCCTGGAGCATTGTAGCCACATCAATGCCCATGGGTGATGAAGGCAACTGTGCAAGGTAGTCGTAATCGGGCAAAAGTTCCTCGAACTCGAACCTCCTGCGAAGCGCTGTATCGAGTAAGGCTATGGAACGGTCCGCGGTGTTCATTGTGCCTATGATATGTAGATTTGGCGGTACTCCGAAACGTTCCTGAGAGTTCGGAAGTGTAACTATCAGTTCATTATCATAGGTCAAACGTTTATCATCCTCAACGAGGGTGATAAGCTCACCAAAAATCTTGGAGATATTCCCTCTATTGATTTCATCAATGAAAAGTGCAAATCCAGGCACAGCAAGCTCTTTATAATAATTATTTCTCTTCAATCTGGTTAGAGAACAGAAGTCATGTACAGAACCTTCAAAACCCGAGAGCCGCAAAGCCATTCTACAAGCTTGTTTGAGGACTCCTGGACGTAGTTCGAAATCACGCAAAGCTTCGGTTTCACCATCAACCACGGGTCGCAAGCCTTCAATGAAATCTTCATAGGAGTAGTTTTGATGGAAGGTAACGAATGAATATTTTTCCTCAATCGTAGTGCTATATGGCTCTTTCCACGATTTGAAAAGTGCTGGGAGGCTTGGCGCTTCCTCCTCCAGGTTCGATCCATCAACTAGACTCCACAAGCCCTCGTTGTTTTTCCAAAAGAGATATGGAGGCATCCGCTTAGCCATTTGCACATCAGGGCATTCATTAGGGACATGCATCTGCAGAGTCCCGCGAATCGTGGCGTCAGGTTTGTTGGAACTTTTATGCGAAGCCATAGCGACAATCAGAGGATGACTATATATCTTTCTTAGAGAAGAAGGTCCCAAATCATCAAGCGTTATTGCCAACGCTTCCCACCAGGTCAGGAAGCCGGCCAGCCTGCCTGCTCGGCTAGTAGATGTTTCCTCGTTACCTCGCTCCGTGAACAAATCCATATATTCTTGCCGGAGTTTGTAGGTTTTTCCTGTTCCCGGTGGGCCATACAGGATCAGGTTGAGTGGGACGGCTAGCTTAGGAGAAAGTCGCACTTCACCCTTTGTTTTATTGGCATCAGAAGGCTCTTTTGCACATCCCGAAAGATCATCCATATCCAATTCCACTTGTCCTAGTACTGAAAATCCGGTCCGCAGGTCCATGTGCTGGATGGTTCGCGACACCTTACCGAAATGGGAGTTTTCCAAAACCAGCTTGGACGCCCCAAGCCATGTTACAGGAACACGAATCTCATCGTCTTGCACAGTAAGTTTCGAAGCTACATTGACCCTGCAAAGAGCATCTATACCAAGGATGCTCATCCCTGATGCCTTGGTGTAACTCGCACACTTGGCTATCAAGGTTCCACCTTGTTTCAAAAGGAGTGCCAACGAAGCAAACTGATTCCTCGTGTCTTTTTTTATAGCCGATATAGGAGAATCAGGCATATCGAAACCTCCCAGGTCAGGATGATCCTCGATCCATGTCTGCAAACCATCGGTCATGGTATCTCCAAGGCTCCAAGCCCAGATCCCCTCGCGCATGAAACGTTCTAGCTGATCGGCAGTACCACCATACGAAGATCCGGCAAACCATACATACGAACTCATGGTTACCCGCCAGATGAATCCTTGCACATCTACCAGGTCAACGGCTTCCAGCCCGGATTCGTCCAGGGCATCCTTCAGTTCGAATGCGAACCTCTGCCACTCGACATAATCCTTGTTCGTAAGAGTGCCTGGGCGCACGCAGTCTTTCCCGGCAACTGCATTGGTAAACATGGACAATGACTCCGATCGCAGGAAGAAGTCCTGCTCGGGATTTTCCATCCACAGAAGATAGGTGGCAAGACTTCTTGAGGCAGGATTGAGTTGTGCCGAAGCTTTCTGTTCATCCCCTCCAGCGAAGGAGAATACAATCTTGTTGAATGATTCTATATCGGGGCTCTCGCCTGAAGATGAATCCAGAAGCGCTCTGGTAGCCTTTGCGAGCTGCATTGAAGCCATCTTATCCTTGGCAAGTCCGCTGAGTCTTTCAGTGTAGCGCCAATTGATCATATTCTGCTCTTTTGTTGGCAGAAGGAACTTCGCGATCGCACTTCCTGCGTCGGCCAGTGCCTCCTCGCTTGTTGCTTGTTTGAGATCCGCAGAAATCGCTTCCCATTTTTTTTTCAATGCCAACTTATAATTACGCTCGTCTTCGAGATACGAGGGAGATGAGAAACCATCACTGCCGTAGTACAACTTGAAAAAGCGTACCATGCCTATGAGTACTTCCCGTTTCTTCAAAGGAATGGAAAAAGGTGCAAGCTCGGAGGCATAGAGTTCTAGCATAAACTCAATATTCGTCAAACCGAAAGACTCAATCCGATCCTCATAGAAGGATTGAAGTAGAATATTCTTTTCTACAAAGTTGACGGGAATATTTTCCCGGGGAACACCGAGTCCTTCCAGGTAATTGTCCAGATGCGGGATGGAGTTGATGGGAAAAAAACTGTCAGGATAATAGGAATGAAGGAGTTTCAGGACTCTGGATGGCACCTTGTCAGGGGCGAACAACTGGGCCATGTGCCCTGGCCATTCCAACGACATGCCAACAATGCCTTCCGGTTTTTCCGAACCACCCATCTCGACTATCCGAGCTTGGAGTTCCATTATTGCCTTCAAGCCCTCCTCACGAGGAAGCCCTTCATAGTCCTTGATGACATAATAGGATCCATCACGCTGTTTGAAGATGAAATGCGATCTGGAGCTTCCCACTCTGTACATGCTGATCTTTCCAAGCTTCTTCTCAATCCAGTTGGAAAAACTATCCTTGTTCCCCTCTCCCAAGCAGTAATCATGAAGGCTCAGGTTCCTTAGATTTTCGAGGGGGAACAGCTTGGTAAACTGTGACAGCAGCTGCGACTTCTCGTTTCTGGCGTCCAGATCAGGCTGAAAACCCTGCAGAGAGGCAAGCAATCTTTCCGCAGCCTCGCTCAAGGGGTAATTGAATTTCCTCATTTGTATTCTCCTGGTAGTTCATGCATCCATGCCCATCGTCTGCATGGCAGCAGACCCCAACCTGGCCACGAAGCCTTGATTATCGGATAAATCCTGTGAACCACTCGATTATGTTCAGGCTATTATATTGTAAACCTCAGGTTATCTGTTTTTCTGTTTTACCACTCCAGGAAAAACATCATGTCAGAATACTACAGCATTTTAACGTTGGCTGGAAGGAAATAGAGAAAATAATAGCGGCTTCACATACAACTGAGAAGAAATCCTTTGCAGAAACACCTGTTGGTTCCAGCGAGAACCGGATCAGCACGTCCAGACTTGGGGCTGGCCTCAGCCTGCTCTTGGCCAACAGCGTCGCACCACGCGCTCCTACGATCACCGACCCGCTGCCAAATCCCCCAGAAAGGCAGCCACCGCCGCGCCATCGGGCGGGCAGCCCGGCACATACGAAGCCGTTCCGGCTGCACAGTTGCCGCAGCCCAGCCCACCCCGGGCAACGCCGTGGAAACCGAGCCCCACGGCAATGCGCTTTTCGTCATGCTTTCCGCCATACTCGTTGCAATACTCCTTGCCGTGCTCGTCGCCTTGCTTCGCCAGGATAGCGTCCAGGCTCTTCAGGAGTCCATGCTCCTC
>MIBM01000109.1:9467-11540 GCA_001830645.1 Spirochaetes bacterium RIFOXYC1_FULL_54_7 | reverse complement strand
TGATGCGTTTTGTGCGCCTGATGCATAAGCCCTACTTCTAGCCGCCTCGGCCACCTTGGCTTTTTCAGCAGTGAACAGTGGTGCTTCACGCATTACCAGGCTGGTGAACAGGGCAAGTGCTTCTTCCAGGCCTTCCTTTGCTACTGGACGATCATCCTTGTCCAGGGCAGCTTTGGCGAGTATGTAGACACCGTCGGCTGTGCGGTACTCATCCTGCTTGGTTGTGGAAAGGCCGAGATCAAAGGCATTCTTGCGCATCCCAAGAACCTTGGCATGCAATTCGGCCAATACTTCCTCCGCTATCACTGGGGGAGCTGGTTCAGGTTCTGGCTCAGGTTCGACGATGGGTTCAGGTTCAGGTTCGGGTTCGGGCTCGGGTTCTGGTACTACTATAGGCGGAGTCGGTTCTGGTTCCGGTGGAGCCGGTGGCTTGCTTGCACATCCGGCCAGAATGAAGACCGCGACCATTGCCACGATCAAGATACGTTTCAGCTTCATGATTACCTCCTGATATGCTCCGATAGGCACTGAAAAGGGATACCCACCAGAAAACTCCGTAGTTTTATTAAAACAATGGAAAACATGAACGTTACTTACTATACTACCATGTTTCACCATGACAAAGCAAACTTGTCGGACTTTTATGCGCGATATACCGAAAAAAAAACACTGTCCGGAAGAAACCGGACGGTGCTTGGTTTAAACCAAAAGAAGCTTGTATGAACGAATCAGTTGCCTTCCAGGCCTCAGACTTTTGCGAGCGCTACTTTCCAGGTCTCTTCACCTGCATCTATTTCAGTCATTCCGGCTGTTTCAGCCCAGCTTGTATTTACCGACAGGGTTTCGGCAGCTACGAATTCGGTAAAGCCATCAAAGGCGGTCTTAAGGGCTTGGTTGCCGCTTACCACAAGGCTGATACGATCCGTTACGGCCAGGCCGGATTCCTTTCGCAGGGTCTGTATGCCGCGTACCAGGTCACGTACATAGCCTTCGTCCAGGAGGGTACGGGTAATTTCGGCGTCCAGGGCGACGGTAAGGGTTCCTTCATTGATCACCTTGAGTCCAGCGCACTCTTCCCTTCGGACCTCTACCTTGTCTTTGGTTATCTCGATGGACTTGCCTGCTACCTTTATGACTAGTGAAGATCCATCCAGCAGGCCGGCTATCTGCCTGGGTTCCAGGTTTTCTATGATTTCGGCACCCAGCTTCATGTCCTTGCCCAGTTCCTTGCCTAGGACCCTGAAATTGGCCTTGGCCTTGTAGCTTACCAGGTCTTCCTCGTCATCCCTGAAGATGGCTTCCTTGACATTCAGTTCTTCCCTGATGATGTCTTCCATTTCCAGCAGGACAGCTCGTTCCCGGAGGTCGCGAGTCACCAACTGAACGCTGGCCAGGGGTTGGCGGATCTTGAGGTTGTGCTGGTATCGCAAGGCACGGCCCATGCTGACCGCTTTGCGTATGGTAGACATCTTCCACTCCAGGGCTTCATCACGGTATCGGTCGTCGTACTCCGGGAAGGATGCCAGATGGACAGAAATGGGATCGTCGCCCCTGCGCAGGTTCTTCCAGATGGTTTCGGTGATGAATGGTGCCACTGGTGCCAGGCAAAGGGCCAGTCGCTTGAGTACCCGGTACAGGGTGGCGTAGGCCTCTATCTTGTCGCTATCGTTCTCGGACCGCCAGAAACGCCTGCGGGAGCGACGTATGTACCAATTGTTCAGGGCATCAATGAAATCGAGCATAGGCGCTATGGATTTCTGCATGTCATAGGCCTCGAGGCCGGCGGTTACATTGACTACCATGGTCTCGCAAACCGACAGGATCCAGCGATCCATGGGATGGGCTGCATTCAGGGGAGCGTCGATAGGCTCGATGCCATCTATGTTCGCGTAGGTTATGAAGAATCCATAGGCGCTCCATAAAGGCAGTATGATGCTCTTCACCACATCCTTTACGCCTTCATCGGTGTAGCAGAGGTCCTCCGCCCTGGTTACCTGGGAGTTCATCAAGAACAACCTGAGGGCATCTGCTCCGTACTCGTCCACCACGGCCATGGGGTCTGTATAATTCCGG
>MIBM01000109.1:8134-9402 GCA_001830645.1 Spirochaetes bacterium RIFOXYC1_FULL_54_7 | reverse complement strand
GGCCGGTTTATCGAAGAGGGCAGCGGCCAGGATGATCAGGGTATAGAACCAGCCCCTGGTCTGGTCCAGGCCTTCGTTTATGAAGTCAGCCGGGAAGTGCTCTTCGAAGTGCTTCTTGTTCTCGAAGGGATAGTGTACCTGGGCATAGGGCATGGCCCCGGATTCAAACCAGCAGTCAAGGACCTCGGGGATGCGTCGCATCGTACCCTGACAGTCGGGTTTCTCACATGACCAGCTGATGTCATCCACAAAATGCTTGTGCAGATCCGTGGGTCGCTGGCCGGACAGCTTCTCAAGCTCCTCTATCGAGCCTATGCAGGTAGTGGTGCTGCAGGTATCGCACTTCCAGATGGGCAGGGGGTTTCCCCAGTAGCGGTTGCGGCTGATGGCCCAGTCCCTGGCGTTCTCCAGCCACTTACCGAAGCGCCCGTCCCTGATGTGGTGGGGCACCCAGTAGATGCTGGAGTTGGCGTTCAGCATCTTCTGCTTGATTGGATCTATTTTGACGAACCAGCTGGACACCGCGCGGTAGATGAGCGGGCTGGAACAGCGCCAGCAATGCGGATAGGCATGCAGGTACTGGTCGCGTTTGACCAGTTTGCCTTCTGCCTTGAGCCGGTCGATGATCGGTTTGTCGGTATCCCTGACGAACATCCCGACGTAATCTGTCACTTCTTCGGTGAACTTGCATTCGCCATCAACAGGACAGACGGTAGGTACGCCGGTGCCTTTCAGGGTTTGATAGTCATCCTCGCCGAAACCGGGGGCGGTATGCACGATACCCGTACCATCCTCGGTGGTGACATAGTCGGCCTTGTGCACCCTGAAGGCAGCCTTGTCTGAAAGCTCCGCAAAATAGGGGAATAGTGGTTCGTATTCAGCACCGACCAGGTCCGAGCCCTTGAACCGGGCTTCTATGGTACAGGCGGATGGATCCTTGTAGTAGCCGGTCAGGCGTGCTTCAGCCAGGATGTAGCGTTCAGTTCCATCTTGGACCAGTACATAGTCAATGTCGGCTCCCACAGCCAGGGCCAGATTGGAAGGGAGGGTCCAGGGAGTGGTTGTCCATGCCAGGAAGAAGGTGGCGCCATCTGCAAAATTGCCGGCAAACTTCTTCAAGCTGGCAGGGGCTGTCTTCAGCTTGAATTTTACGGTTACTGCAGGGTCGTGCACATCCTTGTAGCCCCCAAGTTGAAGTTCGTGGTTCGACAGCACAGTGGAGCAACGGGGGCAGTAGGGAAGTATGTAGTGCCCTTCATATATCAGGC
>MIBM01000109.1:0-8089 GCA_001830645.1 Spirochaetes bacterium RIFOXYC1_FULL_54_7 | reverse complement strand
AGTCTGGATCCATGGTCTTGTAGTCGTGGTCAAAGTCAACCCAGCGGCCGAGGCGGGACACGATGCGTCGCCATTCACCGGTATAGCGCAACACTATGGACCGGCAGGCTTCGTTGAACTTGGCCACGCCGTAATCCTCGATGGCCTTCTTGCCGGATATGCCCAGTTCCTTCTCCATCTCATATTCGACGGGCAGGCCGTGGCAGTCCCAGCCAAAGCGTCTCTCGACCTTGAAGCCCTTCATCGTCTTGTAGCGCGGAATGATGTCTTTGATGGTTCCCGGGACGAAATGTCCGAAATGAGGCAAGCCGGTGGCAAAGGGAGGTCCGTCGAAGAAAACATACTCCGGCGAGCCTTCACGCTCTGAAACGGATTTTTCGAATACCTGATGCTCGCGCCAGAAGGCGAGTACTGCTTCCTCCAGTGACGGAAAGCTGGCTTTTGAATCTACAGGCTCGTACATGGATGCTCCTCGGGATGTATGCTGGACCGGTTGCCGCGCTACCGCCATCCGGAACGATCCCGGGAGTATGCCATAACGTAATTGAAAAAATCCAGCGGTTCCTGAGGTTGGCGGTTCTTGCTACCGGCAATTCCTGGCTCTAGGGGCGACGCTGGAGGCGTTTGAAGCCGAAGAATCCGCAGGCTGTGGCCAGAGACAATGCCAGTACCCAGCCGAGCCACTCCATCCTCAGGAAGAACATGGCAAGGGCAGTTGCATCAAGCATGAAGATGCCCAGTAATCCAGCCAGCCACTTCAGTCCCCCAGGCAGGCCGTCCCTGATGGTCTCCTCGAAGCCGACTGCATAGGCCAGGGTACTGGTCACCAGCAATACCGGCAGGACAAGGGTGTAGGCAGGGTGAACGACATTCCAGTGACAGATAGCATAGGCGAGGTTGAATACACTCATGAAGCCAAGGGTAAACGACAGGAAAGGCCTGAAGTCCAGTCCTCTTTCAAGCCCAGCCAGATCTTTGGCCAGCACATACGCGCCTGAAGCAAGCGTGAAAGGCAGGATCCAGTATCCGGTCAGGAAGCTGAGTATGAGCAGGGGTGATCCCCAGGCAGGTGAGAAGAGTGGTCTCGTTACCAGCCATACCAACATGGGGGGCAGGGCCATGATGAACCCGCGAATGAACAATCGATGGGATTTCTCTCGCTGGCTTGAATCCCAGAACCATGCACACAATGAAAAATGGCTCAGCGGCATGGCCAGTAAAAAAAAAGAGTACATGAGCCAAAGCTAGCATGTAACAGCGGGGTAGGCAAGGCTGGAAGGCAGGTCTGGAACGCAGGGATGTATCAGAACAGGCTAAGCAAGTCCAGGTGATCCTGGGTCCAGGATGCGAATTTTCGGCTGCGTTCAGCACAGGCGTTCAGGGCGTTCCGGTGTTCATCCGATCCAGCCTGGATGGCCACAGCGCGGATAGCCTCGGCAAAGGCGTTTTCCCTGGAAGTGACATCCTTCAGCAGTGATTCCGGATTGGGCCATTTTTCGGTGATGATTCCGTCGATCTCGGCACTGTTTGAGCTTTCATTCGTACTATTCATATGGCTATCCACTGGACTTCCGGTGAGGGTCCTCAGGTCGACCAGCTGGTCGATCTTCTGGGCTATGATGGATTCTACAAGCCTGCGTACTGCCTGGGATTCCAGTATTTTGACAGTCCTTTTATACATCGACAAATCCACAAGACAGGTCTTTGCAAGGTCTTTGCCAGCAGTTCCAAACGATTCTGTCATGACTGTCATTGTATGTTCATATCAGTATACTGTCAAACAAGATCGCTTTGGCGCATGGGCCGATCCAGTCCATCTGGATAGCGCCGACCCTTTGACGTTAATTTCGTCTTGTGCTAGAATGCGCCCCACTATTGATATTCAGGGATAAGCCGAAGGAGGCCCATTGGCGGACAATAAAAATCTGCGAACCAACGATCAGATCAGGGTTCGGGAAGTGCGGTTGATAGACGATAGCGGCGAGCAGAAGGGTGTACTAGCCATTGCCGACGCCCTGCGCATGGCCAAGGAACTAGGCCTGGATCTGGTTGAAATAGCACCACAGTCGGTTCCGCCGGTATGCAAAATCCTCGATTACGGCAAATTCAAGTTCGAACAGGAAAAAAAGTTCAAGGACAACCGCAAGAATCAGAAGATCGTCAAGATCAAAGAGATTCGCATGCAGCCAAAGATCGATGACCACGATCTTGATTTCAAGTCCAGGCATGTGCGGGATTTCCTGGCCGAAGGCGACAAGGTCAAGGTTACCATACGTTTCCGTGGCCGCGAACTTGCCCACACCGAGATAGGCGAAGACGTTCTCAAGAGCGTGCTCGCCAAGATAGAAGGTTTATATGTCCTGGAACGATCGCCCTCTATGGAAGGGCGCTTCATGTCCATGATATTGAGCCCCAAGGCCGCTCCTCCCAAACGGCAGGATGCTCCCAGGCCTCAACAGAAGGTTGAGCCAGAAACGAACGCTTGAAGGACGGATCATAATGCCCAAGATGAAGACGAAGCGGTCCGCTGCAAAGCGGTTTTCGCTGACCGCAAATGGCAAGGTCAAATACAAGAAGATGAACCTTCGCCATATCCTCACCAAGAAGTCATCCAAACGCAAGCGCAAGCTTCGCAAGGCCGGTTTCGTGGCTAGCGGACCTATCTACCAGATCAAGAAGAGACTGCTTCCCTACGGTTGATGGAGACCCTTCAGGCTCGGCTTGAAGCTGGCTGACAGCCAGGTCTTCCTATCATAAGAGAATCCAGGGGTGCCCAGAGGCAACCTGCGGCCGTCCGTCGCGTTTTCGGCGTGACCCGGACGGTTTTCAACCATACTAAGGAGTATAAACTATGCCGAGAGCAGTAGATGGTACCAAGCGAAAGGATCACCGCAAGAAGATCCTCAAACTCGCAAAAGGGTACCGTGGACGAAGATCCACCAACCACAAGACCGCCAAAGATGCGGTTGCCAAGGGTCTGATGTATGCCTATCGCGATCGCCGTGATAGAAAGCCCACCTTCCGCCGTCTTTGGATAGCCCGTATCAACGCGGCCTGCCGTAACGAGGGCATCAGCTACAGCAGGTTCATCGAAGCCGCTGCCAAGGCCAATATCGTCGTAGACCGCAAGGTGCTTGCCGATATCGCCCTCCGCGATCCCGCAGCCTTCAAGGTCATCGTAGAGCAGGCAAAAGCCGCCTCTGTGAAGGCCTGATTACATGATCAGCCTCGAGCAGGTGCGGGCCCTTGAATCCCGTGTAGAGAAAGCCGTTGCCTTCATAGCCTCCCTCCGCGCCGAGAATGCCTCCCTGAAAGATGGTTTGCTTGAAGCGGAACTACGTACCGAAGCAGCAGAAGCCCGGACTGCCGAGCTCGAGGGCCTGATCAAGGAATTCCAGAAAGACCAGGAGCGGATAGAGGAAGGCATAGTGCAGGCTTTGCGCAAGCTTGATGCCTTCGAGGATGTGGTGCACGCGGCCGCCAAGCCGTCCGCCACTTCCGGCACAGCCTCCATGTCGGCGTCCGTGACGGTTCAGAGTCCTGTAAAGTCCACGCGGACAATGCCGGTTGATCCTGAAGCAGGAAACGGAATTGATCCCGTAGTACAGGCTGATTCCGTTGATGAACCCGAAGCCATAAATGCCGAAGCCGCGGCCGAGGCCATAGCCGACGACCCAGGATCGGATCAGTCCGACGGTCTCGACATCTTCTAGGAGAACCATGGCGGTCGAGACTATTCGTGTAGAAATGCTCGGCGCCTCATTTACAATACAGACCGACGAGAGTCGGGAGTACGTCGAATCCATACTTGCGTATCTGGGAACCAAAGTCGACAAGGTCAGCAGTTCGTCCCGGGTAGATGACCCGCTCAAGGCAGCAATCCTTGCAGGGGTCTACATAGTGGATGAGTTGTTCAGGGAACGGGTCGAGAATTCCATAAGCACAGGGCTGTCGGGCAAAGACAATGACGAGATCAGTGCTGTTGCGGAACGGATCATTGCCCGTATAGATGATACCTTGGGAGTCGGCGGTATTACGCTATCCGACAAACCCGAGCGGACCATGAATGGAGAAACTGCATGAGCATGCCTTTGGAAGATCTTATCGAATATGATGGAAATGCCTACGAGTTCAATGTTGCGGTAATCCGCCGGGCTTACCAGTTGGCCATCCTGAAGACGCCTGAAGTAGAAGCCAACAATGGCAAGGTTGTTTCATTGGCCATGAAACAGGTCTTCACCAAGCAGATTGAATACCGTTTCGAATAAGGTCGTCGCGCTGTTCGGCCCAACGGCCTGCGGCAAGACGGCGATGCTTGAACAACTTTTCCTTGATGACGACCGGCCCTTCAGAAGGCCGGTCGTTGTTGTTTCCGCTGATTCAGCCCAGGTATACCGCGGTATGGACCTAGGCTCTGCCAAACCGGATACCAGGCTATTGGCACGGCTTCCCCATGAATTGATTAACCTCCGCAATCCGGATGAGGCTTTTTCTGTGGGTGATTTTGTTGCCTTGGCTGACGCTGCCTGCCGCAGGGCCATAGCTGCAGGCGCCTTGCCTGTTATATCCGGTGGTACTGCCTATTACATCAAGGCCTTCATCATGGGACTTTTTACGCCTCCGAAGGCAGATCCCGACGTCCGTGCGGCGGTGGCTGGCGAAATGGCAGAAAGAGGAAACGCGGCCATGCTTGCCGAACTGGCCAAGGTCGATCCTGTGAGCGCAGGCCGCATTGCTCCTGCTGACGCTTATCGCATAGCCAGAGCCCTTGAGGTTTATCGTTGCTCCGGTCAGCCGCTGTCGGATTTTGCCATTCCTGATGTACCCCGTGCAGAGTGGGATGTGCTTGCTCTGGGTCTGGACAGGCCCCGTGATGAACTGTATGCCCGTGTACACCTGCGGGTGGATGCCATGATGTCAGCCGGCCTGCCTGCGGAGGTGGAGAGTCTGCTAGCCGCCGGTTATGGCCAGGGAGACCCTGGCATGAAAGCCATAGGGTACGCTGAATTCCTTGAGGCTGGCATTGCTGGAAAGGGCTTGACCGGACTTGATCTCCGTAGTGTGGCTGAAGCGATAGCTTTGCACACCAGGCATTATGCCAAGCGCCAGCTCACCTTCATGAGGAGTCTGCACAAGGTGGCCTGGTTCGATGCTGATGGTGTGGATGGCGTAAGAACGGCAATCGAGGAGTTTATGGCCCATTGATGCATCGTCGTGCCAATCTATTCCGTATTGCCGAGACTTCCGTATTGCCAATGCATTCCGTATTGCCCCTGCATCCTACCTTTGGCTATACTACCGGCCTATGGATATAACAACCTTGCTGGGGACAGTTGGACTGTCCCTGTTGCCGATATCTGAACTCCGTGGTGCAATACCCTTTGCGGTGGCCCGTGGCATGCCCGTACTCGAGGCATACTTCATCGCCGTATTCTGCAATGTCCTGGTTGCGCCGCTGGCTTTCGTCTTTTTGGAGACCTTCCACAAACTGCTGTATCACTGGGATTTCTATGCTGGCATTTTTGACCGGTTTGTGGAACGTTCAAGGCACAAGGTACATGCCCAGGTTGAACGCTACGGTTATCTGGGTATCATGCTTTTCGTGGCTGTTCCCTTACCCATCACCGGGGCCTGGACAGGAACACTGGGTGCCTGGATACTGGGCCTTGGCAGGCGGAAGACCATGATGGCAGTGGCTGCCGGGGTAATCATTTCCGGTATCATAGTATCCGTCATTGTGGGCTTCGGTGTGGAGGCTCTTGGCTTCCTGATCAAACACGTGTAGCCTGCATGCACCTTGATTACCAGGCTGAACTCAATCCGGAGCAATACGATGCGGTTACTACCATCGAAGGGCCGCTTCTCATCATTGCCGGTGCCGGATCGGGCAAGACCCGGGTCATAACCTACCGTATGGCTTACATGCTGGATAAGGGCATACCCCAGTCCGCCATCCTGGCATTGACCTTTACCAACAAGGCTGCCAAAGAAATGTCGGAGCGCGTGCGCGCCGTAACCGGCAAGAAGCTTCAGAATCTGACAGTGAGCACCTTCCATTCCTTTGGCGTGAAGATCCTGAGGGAGGAGATACATCGTCTTGGCTGGCGTGAGAATTTTTCAATCTATGACGAAGTTGACCGTACCCAGCTGATCAAGGACTGTGCCCGCGAGACGGGGTTCAAGCTGGAGACCTTTGATGTGAACAAGGCCGGGCTGGTTTTTTCTGATGTAAAAACCGGTCGGAAGACCTGGGAAGGCGCCGAGGATGGTTATTCCAGGATCTATGACGAGTACCTGGCTGCCCTGAAGGCCAACAACGCGGTGGATTTTGATGATCTCATCGGTCTGCCCATACGTATCTTCGAGACCTGGCCAGAAGCCCGTGAAAAATACCGGGACCGCTACCGCTACATCATGATAGATGAGTTCCAGGATACCTCCCTTCAGCAGTACCGCGAAATGCGGCTTCTGGCGGCAGACAACATCTGTGTGGTAGGTGATGACGACCAGTCCATCTACTCCTGGCGGGGAGCCAACTACGAAAACATCATCAACTTCGAGAAGGATTGGCCGCAGCGCAAGGAAATAACCCTGTACCGGAATTACCGTTCCACTGCGACAATCCTTGATGCAGCCAACAGTGTTATCCAGAACAATACAAGCCGAAAGCCGAAAGACCTTCAGAGTCCAAAACTGGGCGGTGCTCTTATCGAAGTATTCTCCCCTGCCAACGAGGTAGAGGAAGGTGAACTGCTGGCCAGCGCCCTGAAGGAGATAAAACTGAAGGACAAGCTTCGCTATGACCAGTTCGGCGTGCTGATACGGATCAACAGTCTGACACGCTACATAGAGGAAGCTTTCCTGGCTGCCAATATACCGTACAAGGTATCCGGTGGTACCAGTTTTTTCCAGCGCAAGGAAATAAAGGATATCATCTCTTACCTGCGGGTCATAGCAAATCCTGAAGATGACATAAACCTCATCCGGATTGCCAATGTCCCTCGCCGTGGCATAGGACGCAGGGCACTTGAACTTCTGTCTGACATCGCGAAAAGCCATTCTTGCTCCATGCGCCATGCCATGCAACTGGTTCGCTCCGATCATGGTGCCGAGTTTCCGGAGCGGATCAGGCAGGATGTGGACTCCTTCCTGTCCCTCCTGGAATTTTTCAGGGAGGAACTGCTTGGCCGACGCAACCTGGCTGCCAAGGTCCGCAAGCTGGTGGACGCCCTGGATTACTGGGGCTATATCGTGGCCGAGAACCAGAGCAACGAGAAGGCAGCCAAGTGGAAGTTCATGAACGTAGAGAGCCTGCTTCGTGGTATGGATACCTGGGAGAAGGATCCCGACAATTTTGACCCCAGCCTCTTCTCCTGGCTTAACCGCATTTCGCTCATCACCCGGGATGATCTGGAAGAAGACGAGGGCGGCAAGGTAAACCTGATGACCATCCACGCCGCCAAAGGCCTGGAGTTCGATGTGGTCTTCGTGGCAGGTTGCGAGGATGGCATCATTCCCCATGCCAGGTCGCTGGAAGAAGGGGAGGGCAATCTGGAGGAAGAGCGTCGCCTGTTCTATGTGGCCATAACCAGGGCCAGGGACAGGCTCTTCCTGTCCACCTGCCGACAGCGCCGCCGCAACTCCATGCCCATAGATTGCGTGCCTTCACCCTTTCTTGCAGAAATTCCTGACGAGCTCATCACCTGGCGTGAGGGCGAGGCCACACTTACCGAAGACGAGGAAGCTTCGGCCTGGTCAGAAGTACACAAGATGTTCACGATCTGACTACCTTGTTCAGGTCCGGTCGCGGATAAGCAACCAGGTCAGTTCATGCTTGTTGTGCCAGAGGTGAACGACCCGGGAACCAGGAATGGCCGCGAAGCGTTCCGTACTTGCCCTGTCCCAGTCGGAGCCTTGCATCTTGATGGTGCATACGAAATTCCTGACAAGCCTGGATTTCAGCCATAGGTTTGCCCACTCGTACAGCGCAGGCGGGTAGCAGATGACGTCCGAGAACAGCCAATCTGCCCTTCCCAGGTCTTCCGGCTTGAGGGTGAAGGCGTTGTGTTTCATGAAAGTTACTCCGGGC
>MIBM01000108.1:1520-3595 GCA_001830645.1 Spirochaetes bacterium RIFOXYC1_FULL_54_7 | reverse complement strand
TCAGGGACGAGAGGACAAGAAGCAGGAAGCCAAAGGCAGCGCCCTGGTTCCAGTTGAAGTACAGGATTATCTGGTTGTAGATCTGCTCGGTAAACCACAGGGAGTTCTTGCCGCCCATGAGGTTGGGCGTAAGGTAACTGCCCAGTACCAGCATGAACACGATGATGCCCCCGGACACGATGCCCGGCATGCAGTGGGGTATGATTATCGTGCGCCAGATGGCCAGGCGCTTGGCGCCAAGGTCATAAGCCGCCTCAATGAGGGAATCGTCAAGATCTTCCATTACCCCGATGATGGGTATGACCATGAACAGCATGCTGGTGTATACCAGGCCCATGACCATGGTGATGTCGTTGTACAGCATTTCGACCGGCTGTTTGAACAGGCCAAGGCCAACCAGCAGCTTGTTCAGGACTCCGCTTTCACGCAGGAGTATGATCCAGCCGTATACCCGTATCAGCTCGCTGACCCAGAAGGGCACCAGGAGCATGACCATGAGGAAGCCGACGGTCTTTACCCTGGCCAGCTTGGTAATGTAGAAGGACACAGGCAGGGCTATGGCTATGACCAGAAAGGTTACCAGGATGGAATACAGGGCGGTACGCACAAAGGTAAGCCAGTAGATGGGTTCGGTGAAGAAGGCCATGTAGTTCTTCAGGGTCAGGCCTGTATCGCCGCCCCTGCCGCTGCCGGTAAAAGACAGCCTGAGCAGTTCCAGATGGGGCAGGACCACCAGCAGGAAGAGCCAGAGGAAGACCGGCAGGAAGAACATGATGAAACCGAGGTTCAGGTGCTTTCTGCTATTCTTCATCGTAGATCTTCCAATCCGCCCGTTTGTAACAGACCGACTTGGACGGGTCCCAGCCTATGCGTATGGAGTCTTTGGCTTTGATGTGGTCATACTGCTTGGTCTGGGGCAGGGCCACCACCAACTCATCGCTGCTGCCTGCCGGGCAGACAAGGAGGCGGCTGTTGCCTCCGTCGAAGAGTATGGCCTTGACGTCCACATTCAGGATGTTGTAGCCGGTGGCGCTTTCAGCCGGGTTTATGACCATGGCCTCGGGCCGCACAAAGAGGTCCCAGGCGTCGCCCTCTGTCGGCTCGCCGGGGGCCAGCACACTGAACTCCGCACCGTTGGCATACCTGGCCAGCCAGGCGCCGCGTTCGTCCTTGCGCAGGGCTACGTGCAGCTTGTTGTTGTTGCCCACGAACTGGGCCACGAAAGACGAGCTTGGGTTGTGGTACAGGTCCTGGGGGCTGCCTACCTGCTCGAAATGGCCGGCGTTCATCACCGCCACCTGGTCGCTCATCACCATGGCCTCGGACTGGTCATGGGTTATGTAGACGAAGGTGGTTCCAACCTGCAGCTGCAGCTTCTTGAGCTCCACCTTCATGTGTTCACGCAGCTTGGCGTCCAGGGCGCCCAGCGGCTCGTCCAGCAGGAGAACCGTAGGCTCCATGACCAGGCAGCGGGCTATGGCTATGCGCTGTTTCTGGCCCCCGGACAGCTGGTTTACCTGTTTGCTGCCAGAATCCGGTAAACCCACGCGTTCCAGCAGATCCTTGACCTTGCGGTCTATCACAGCGGATTTCTCGCCCCGCCTGCGCAGCCCGAAGGCTATATTCTCGTAGACGTTCATCATGGGAAACAGGGCCAGGCTCTGGAAGACCAGGTTCACCGGACGTTTGTTGGGCGGGTAATCAGTCATGTCCACCCCGCGGAACTCTATGCGCCCGTCGGTCTGGGTGAAAAATCCGGCTATCATCCGCAGGAGTGTGGTCTTGCCGCACCCCGAGGGGCCGAGTATGGAAAAGAACTTGCCGTCTTCAACATCGAAGGACACGTTGTTGACCGCGGTAAATTCTCCGAATTTCTTGGTAAGATTCTTCACTGACAGGGCAGACTGCATGGTTCACACCTATTGAAAACGGAATTGATCAGCTGCTTGGAAAGACGACCGACAGCCCTGAGGCCGTCGGTCGTATAAATAGTAGACCTTGATTACTGGGCGGCTTTTACCTTGTCCAGGGTCTTGCCTTCCATCTCCTCTACGCCCGCCGGAACGGTGGGATAC
>MIBM01000108.1:0-1489 GCA_001830645.1 Spirochaetes bacterium RIFOXYC1_FULL_54_7 | reverse complement strand
CGTAGGTTTCCGCATTGGTGAAGAAGGCAGCATTCTCTGGCCTGAGCATGAAGTTGATCCACTTGTAGGCGCCGTCCACGTTCTCTGACCGTGAGGGTATGGCAAAGGTGTCAACCCAGGCCAGGGCGCCGCTGGTGGGAGCCAGGTAGTCGATGTTCGGATTCTCTGCATGGAGCTTCCAGCCGGCCTGTTCCCAGGCGGAGGCGGCCCAGACTTCTTCGGAGCGCAGCAACTGGAGCAGCTGGTCACCATTGTCCCAGTAGGCCTTTACAACCGGCTTGCCGGCGATGAGGACCTTCTCCATCTCGTTCAGGAATTCCTGGTACTTGGCGGGGTTTGAATACAGTGCGAAAGGATCGTGACCAAGGGAGAAGCCCATGCCGATCAGGGTGGGGCGTTTCAGCCGGTATGAGACGCGGCCGGCATACTTGGGATCCAGCAGGTCCTTGAAGTCCTTGATGTCCGGTGCCTTGGCCTTGTTGATTACCAGACCCTCGGTTCCGTAGACATGGGGTACTGCGTATGACTGACCTTTTACCAGGGTATTCTTCTTGACCGCCTCGAGCAGGGAGGGGTCGATCTGGGCTGTATCGATCTTGGAGAAATCGATGGCCTGATAGATGCCGAACTCTTCCACTACGGAAGAAATACGGTCCTGTGAAGGCTGGGCAAGGTCGAAGCTGCCGCCACGGGTGGCGCGGAGCTTGGAGATCATCTCCTCATTGTTGCTCAGGGTTACTTCAACCTTGATGCCTGTTTCGGCGGTGAACTTGTCTATAAGCTCCTGGGGAGCATAGCCTGACCAGGTGATGAGCCTGAGGGTAGAACCTGCCCCCTCGGCTTCTTTCTTGCCCGCACCGAACGCCGCGGACGCGACGAGCACCAGGACCAAAGCCAGAAGAATGACTTTTTTCATACCGGATCCTCCAATACGTGATAAATGGAAATGCTGTTCGGGGCAGCTATAAAACAAGGCCGCACCGATAAGACAACGGCAACGCCGCTTCGGAACCAGTTTCGGACTATCCGGGCTGACTGTCAAGGATTTCAGGTTTCAGAGCAGAGGATCTAACCGTATTATGACTTGATATATCAGAATTTCTTACAATTGTTTCGTGGAGCCGGTATGGAAAAAAGACGGATGGAAGCATAAAATGCGGGCAAGGGGATTGAACAGGGCTAATTCGGCTACTCCAGCCCCAGTATCTCCAGGCCCAGCTGGCTTTCTGGCAGTTTGGCTGTGACCTTGTCGCCGGGTTTGTGACCTATCAGGGACCTGGCAATCGGGCTGGACCAGCCGATGAGGCCGGCATCGGGGTCGGCTTCGTCCACACCCACGATGCGGTAACTGCGCCGGCTGCCGTCCTGGGCGCGCACTTGCACGGTAGCGCCAAAGGTAACCCGCTGGTAACCACTTTCCGGCGGCAGGACGGTTTCGGCCAGGACGGCCATCTGCGACAGGTATTCGATACGGCGGCTGGTCCTGGCC
>MIBM01000107.1 GCA_001830645.1 Spirochaetes bacterium RIFOXYC1_FULL_54_7 | reverse complement strand
AAACGAACGGCGCGATCAAGGAACTCCTCAACTTAGTTCCTCCCACGGCGCTCGTGATCCGGGACGGAAAGGAGGCCGAGATACCGCTCGCGGAGGTTCGCGTCGCCGACCGTATCCGCGTGAAGCCCGGCGAGAAGATTCCGGTGGACGGCGAGTTGGAAGAGGGGAACGGTGTCGTGGACGAGGCGATGATCACAGGAGAGCCTCTCCCTGTCGAGAAAGGTGTAGGCGCTGCCGTAACCGGAGGAACCATCAACCTGAACGGAAGTTTCGTTATGGTGGCCCGAAAGGTGGGCGATGATACGCTTCTGGCGCGTATTATCGATATGGTCAACGAGGCTTCCCGGTCCAAGGCGCCCATACAGCGCCTGGCCGATACAGTCGCCGCCTATTTCGTGCAGGCGGTAGTGCTGCTCTCCCTCACGACGCTCCTGGTTTGGGGCATAGCGTTTGGCAAATGGGATCTCGGTTTCGTGAACGCCATCGCGGTCCTCATCATTGCCTGCCCCTGCGCCCTCGGCCTGGCTACACCGGTCTCCATCATGGTGGGCACGGGAAGGGGAGCGAAATCGGGCATCCTCATCAAGAACGCGAAGGCGATCGAGCAGATGCGGAAAGTGGATACCCTCCTCGTGGACAAGACGGGAACGCTCACCCTCGGGAAACCCAAAGTCACGCTTCATAAGGGAATCGGCGGCCATGCCGATGATGAGATCCTCATGCTGGCGGGGTCGGTGGACGCGCTCAGCGAACACCCGCTCGCCGCAGCCATCGTTTCGGCAGCGAAAGAGAAAAACTTGACCCTGGCCGCAGCGAGCGATTTCTTTTCCCTGACGGGCATGGGCGTGAAAGCCAGGATCGATGGACGCGAAATCTCCGTCGGAAACCGCAAGCTCGTGCAAAGCAGCGGACGTGCCGTTCCCTACGATGAGGAATACGTCCGCGACCTGCAGAGAAAAGGCAATACCGTAATGTTCGTGCTCGAGGACGGAAAGGTGATCGGCTTCGTCGGCGTCGCGGATCCGATCAAAGAATCCACGCCCGAAGCGGTACGACTGCTGCACGAACGCAAGGTGCGGATCGTCATGCTCACCGGAGACAACGCGGTCAGCGCGGCGGCGGTTGCGGAATCCTTGGGACTGGACAGCTTCAGGGCGGAGTGCATGCCGGAAGACAAATTCGCCGAGGTGAAAAGGCTGCAAGCCGAAGGAGCCTTCGTCGCGATGGCCGGAGACGGCATCAACGACGCGCCCGCTTTGGCCCAGTCGGACGTGGGTATCGCCATGGGGACCGGTACCGACGTGGCGATGGAGAGCGCCGACATCACCCTGGTGAAAGGGGACCTTATCGGCATCGCGCGCGCCAAGGGCTTGAGTGTACTGGTCATGCGGAATATCAGGGAGAACCTCTTCTTCGCCTTCGCGTACAACATCATCGGAATCCCTATCGACGCTTTGGGGTTCCTTACGCCGATACTGGCCGGATTGGCCATGGCGTTGAGTTCCGTATCGGTTTTGGGGAATGCGCTCAGGGTCAAGGGAGCGAAAATCCGATAGCCGCGCCCGGATCAAACTCGTATGGTCCGGGGCACCTGAGCCTATGGAAGATATCGATCCGGACAGAAAGCGGTTGGCCGCGACACTGATCAATCAATTGCTCCTCTTGTTTATTATCTACCGGTCTTTTCGCGAAAAAAGAAGCCCCGATGTTGTCGAACCCGAGTCGAAAAGCTCGAAGGAAAATTGCGTGATCGTTGAATCCACGGGATAAAGATTCCCGCGAATTGATCGCCCCTGCGTGAACGGACTAGGCAGCTTGTATGCGAATTCTGTGAACGGTTCCCCGAATTGTTCCGCCTTCAGTATTCTTTATCCTTGTAAGTTGATGCTTATCAGGAGGTTTCAATGAACAGATTCAGTCTTTCCATCGCGATGGTAATCGTTGGCCTGGCCGCGCTGGGTGTCGCGACAGCTTCAGAAAGCACCTGGAAAATCGATATCAGCCAGACCGAATGGGAACTCGCGCCAGGTTTGAAGACTACGGCTTGGACCTACGGAGAGACCGTGCCCGGCATTCCGATCACGGCTAAGCCCGGCGAGCTGCTTCGCATCGAGGTGACGAACAAACTGGCCGTCCCCACCAACATCCACTGGCATGGCCTGGTCGTCCCGAATGACCAAGACGGACCGGCCATAGTCATCCAGCCAGGGGCAACTTTCGTCTATTCCTTCACGCCCCGCGAAACGGGAACCTACTGGTATCATCCGCACTTCAGGCCCGTGCTCGACCAGCTTGACCGTGGCCTTTATGCGCCGCTCATCGTCCTTGCTCCCGAGGATTCTTCCTATTCAGGGGACAGGACCTTCGTGCTCGATGATTGGTACCTGGACGCTCGCGGAAAGA
>MIBM01000106.1:392-2206 GCA_001830645.1 Spirochaetes bacterium RIFOXYC1_FULL_54_7 | reverse complement strand
TTGTAGCCAAAACGGCGGAGCATGGCCTTACGATCAGCCTTGTCCGCAGCACCTTCCACACCGAGTGGCGATAAGCCATCAACCACGCCGACTATGCCGGCCCCCTGGGCGGTCCTGGCCACCAGAGCCTGGACGGGATTGGCGGTGGCGCAGAAGATGTGGCAGACCTCCTGGCTGGCCTTTATCCTGTCCAGGACATTGATGGGGAAGACCCCCGGACCCAGAACCAGGTAAAAGGTATGCCCTGCGGCAGTTGCGGTGGCACAGCGGACGGCATCAGCCACCAAAGCTGGGTCATTGCCTTCGGTGCGGACCAGGCAGGGTCCGGAAGCCTCGTTGAAGGCCAGCCCGTATTTTGCGCCCGGAACGGCTCCGGCCATGATTTCCGCCAGATCTTCTACGGTCTTTATAAAGTGGGACTGCCCTATGATGATATTAGTATCCGCGGTCCATTCAAGCTGAACGGCTTCGATCTTCAGTTCCATGATCAACCTCCCTCTCACCAGGTCTCTGCCCCCTCCATGATGAAGGAAACAGCAAGGGCCAGTTTACTCCCGAAGCAACCCTAAGGCAAGCCGCAGGCCATTTCATGAAGCTCTTGCTTTCGATGCCTACCACCTGTATCAAAAATCGGTGAATTCCTGGAATTGCCCTTGAAACTGATCCATATTTATCCCATATTATACAGCTAACGAGTAATTTGTGTAAAGAAGGAATCCATGGCAGATACCACAAAAGACCGCATCCTCGATGCGGCTCGAAACATCATGCGCTCCGTCGGCGCCGAAGGCCTGACGGTGGATGCAGCGGCAGATCTGGCTGGCGTAACCCGGAAGACAGTCTACAACCACTTCGAAGGACGGCACGCCCTTATCGACGAAGCCATCTCGGCCTGGATGGGCGCTACCCTGGCCAGCCTTGAAACCCTGGCCAACGATCCCGACCTGCCCTTCGTAGACAAACTGAACACCATCGTGGAGCATGGCTTCGCCGAACTGCGCACAGGAGGCCGCATACTCGGCCGTCCGCACTCGGAGCGCACTGAAACTCCAGAAGTACACCGGGGTCTGCGCAACACCATGCGCCTCTTCATCGAGCGACTGGTCACCGATGCCGCTGAGGCTGGCCTCATCAAGGCCGGGTTTGATCCCCGGCGGCTGGGTTGGGTCTTCATCAACATCGTGGAAGGCCTTATCTTCCTGGAGAACATCGACGACGAACCCTTCAGCAAGGCAGACATACTCCGTGACTCCCTGCAAGCGGTGGTCACGGGAATCCTCAGCCCCGAAGGAGCCTCGGCCATGCGTAATTCTCCCATCTTCAAGCCGGAGGCAAGCCATGAATCGATCTGATCTTCCAGTCGCGACCAAGGTCCTTCGAGTACTCCGCTGGCTTGTACCCCTGGCAATCATCGTAGGCGCTCTGGTCTTCAGGTCCATGGCCAACCGCCCTGCCCCACCAGCTCCTGATGCACCACCTATACCAGTCCGGGTGACCCGACCTGTCTACGGAGACCTTGTGCGCACCCTGGGCATCAACGGTCATGTGGAATCAGACACCATGGTAACTATCCTGCCTCTGGTATCCGGAGTCCTGCAGGAATTATCGGCTGATATAGGGCAGGAAGTCCGCAAGGACCAGGTCATCGCCCGCTTGGATGCCCAGCGTTACGAGTTGCAGTTGAAGCAGGCCGAGGCAGCCTACCTCTCGTCCAAGTCAAGTTTCGAGCGACTGGAACAGCTGTACAAGGCCAATGCCACCAGCCAGCAGAATTACGAGCAGGCCAGGACCCAATATGAAGCGTATTCCTCGCA
>MIBM01000106.1:0-382 GCA_001830645.1 Spirochaetes bacterium RIFOXYC1_FULL_54_7 | reverse complement strand
GCCAGGATCCAGCTTGGCTATGCCGGCGTCAAGAGCCCCATGGATGGTGTCATATTGATCAAGCACCTATCCGTAGGATCCATAGCCTCACCCGAACGGCCTATCGTTACCATCGGCACCCTTGACGACCTGGTAGTAAGGGCCCAGATTCCTGAAAAGCACTATGAAACCTTCCTGGCAAACCGGCAGACTATGAAAATCACCGTGCGCCGCTCCGGTGGCGTCGAATTACAGGGTACGGTACGGAGCATCAGCCCCTTCGTTGCCGCTGGCACCAAAAACTTCGAGACAGTCATAGCCATAAACGACAAGGCAGGTACCCTGAGACCCGGTATGTTTGTTTCCCTGGATTTCGAGCTTGACCGCTGGGAGGGCGTGATAA
>MIBM01000105.1:6989-13961 GCA_001830645.1 Spirochaetes bacterium RIFOXYC1_FULL_54_7 | reverse complement strand
CTGAACAAGTATGCCTACCTGGTGACTCCCGCGGTACTCGCCAATCCCATTCCCATCAAGTTGTGGGTAGACTCCGTGAAGGGTGAAGTCCGCTTCTACGATCCCACCAATCCCAGCTACTATTTCTACCTGGACCTAGGCAAGGACTTCCCCAAGGTCGGACAATGGATAGCAGTACGGACCAACGGTATGAAGGTGTCCTTCGGTCTTCCCCGCAAATAGAGGCCGGAAGCAGACTGACCTAGCCGACCCTTCAGGTCGGCAAGTGCTTGACATGAATCAACAGCCGGACGGAAGACTTCCTGCCCGGCTGTTTCCATTGAAGATCGATGTGCATCATCCACATGACAGCTTGTCTGCTTGGTGCATCAAGGTACGGATGGCTTCCTTACCTGCTGCATGACAGGCCTGGCTGTGTCCTGCAAGGTACCCATAACCGGCACAAAGTACCCGCCTACGGCAACGGCCAGAATGAACAGAGGAGCACCCAGCTTCCAGAAGCCATTGTAGCCTTGTATTGATAATATATACATATCTTTATATATATCATATCATATTCTTAAAAACAAGTATCTCCATACGTACAGACACTTGCATTCCAGGACATATCGGCGACAATGGATCTACATGCGAAAGATTATCGACTTGGGATTTGGTGACAAGGGCAAGCTTCTCGTCTTTCTGGCTGTTTTGCTGGTTGTTGGCTTTTCTGGTACCAGCCTGCTGGCGTACAAGGCCGCGCGGGATGGGGTTCGTACTTCGATAGAAGAAAATGCCCTGCCAGTTGCTGCGGAATCGGTCTACGCAAGGCTCCAGCGCGATCTTGTGCAGCCCATCTTCGTGTCATCGATGATGGCCAATGACACCTTCCTGCATGACTGGGTGCTGGATGGTGAACAAACCCCCGGAGACATACAGAAGTTCCTGACTGAAGTGCAATCCCGGTACAGCACCATCACTGCCTTTTTCGTGTCTGATCGCAGCAGGCGGTACTACCATCAGAGTGGAATCCTCAAACTGGTGGATCCGGATGAATGGCGTGACGCTTGGTACTGGCGCGTGCGGGCCATGACCGAGCCGTATGAGTTGAATGTCGATGTGGACCTGGCAAATGCCGATGCCCTTACGGTCTTCATAAACTACCGGGTGGTTGATGTGGACGGCCATTTCCTGGGAGCCGCCGGTGTAGGACTGACTGTTGATGCCATGGCTGGCATGGCAGCCAGGCTCAGGGACGAGTTTGGTACTTCGGTCTACTTTGTAGACCCGGATGGCATAATCGTTGCTGGCATGCCCGCAGGTTACAAGGAACCCTTGCCAACAGTGAACCACGAGCGGGCACTTGGGGAAGTAGCCATGAAGGCCATGGAGGCGGGCGGCGGCGCCTTCAGATACCATACTGCTAATGGTGATGTACTTTTGCATGTGCGCTGGCTGCCTGAAGTACGCTGGTTCCTGTTCGTGGAACAAGCCGAAGCCGCCTCCGTGGCTGGTTCACGGCAGGCACTCAGGCTTAACCTGGGCGTCTATACCGGGATACTCATGCTGGTACTGCTGGCCGCAACCCTCACGGTAGACCGTTTCCAGAGCCGCCTGGAGCGTGCGGCAACCCATGATACCCTTACAGGAGCCCTGAACCGCCTTGCCTTCGGGGCCGTGGCAGACCACGCGATCAAGGATGCCCGCAGGACGGGATCGCCATTGTCTGCAGTAATGATAGATGCCGATGGTTTCAAGGCAGTAAACGATCGTTTTGGCCATCCTGACGGAGACAAGGTGCTGAAGGCCATAGTCGGAGCAGTAGTAAGCGTGATGCGTCAGTCGGATGCCTTCTGCCGTTGGGGCGGCGAGGAGTTCTTTTTCCTGCTTCCCGGTTGTGATCCCGAGGCCGCCAAGGCAGTCGCTGAAAAGGTCAGGACAGCCGCCGAAGAGACCACTACCCGGGATTGCCCTGTCACGGTGACCCTGAGCGCCGGCATCGCCACCCTTCGCGATCAGGAAGACTTCGATGCCCTGGTTCGTAGGGCAGACGATGCCTTGCTTCAGGCAAAGCGCGCAGGGAAGAACCGCTCAGTGATAGCCTAGGAGGACCACAACCCTCCCAGGCAGAATTATGACAGATCTTCGTCCACAGTCAAAACCGCAGAGGTCTCAGTCAATCGCCTCTACGAGCAAACTCCAAGGATAGGTACCGACGCCCTCGGCATACAGGATGCCATACACATACACTCCCGAGGCCCAGGTATTCTTGCGGGCATCCTTGTTTCCTATCTCGTTGAAACGCTTGGCTGCCGGACTACCTATGAGGGAGTAAGCCATTATCTTCTGTGACACATTCTCCTGGGTGCTGCCTGGCTGGCGTAGTTCCCAGGCCACATGGTCGACGGCGCTGAAGTTGTACTTGGGTAGCCAGCGACCCATCATGCGGGGATTGAAGCCGACGAGTATTTTCACGCGCTTGCCATCCAAAGCGGAGGCATTGCCCTTTCCCTTGAGCTGGTCAAAATTGACTTCCTGGTAGTCCCCTGGTGCTACCGGTTTCATGCCAGGTACGTCGCCGTCCCTTGGAGCGTACGTCTTGAAGCTGACGTTGGTACTGAATCCCTTGCCGGGCAGTCTGGAGACAAAGGCTTTGAACAGGTCGGCGTTTACCGGATATTCTTTGCCATAGGCTACACTCTCGGGAGTAGTCGCCGCGCCAAGCTTATCGATGGGGGGTAAACCACGGGCGGTACGCTCTGCATTGATGGTATCCAGCGGGATGTTGCCAAACTTGGCTGCATGGCCGCTAAACGACTCGAAGTAGGCCAGATCAGGCATGAACCCGGGATTGGCTGCTTCGGTACTCTGTGGTAACTGCCCCGTGTCGGTTTCCGCGGTCACCCACAGCACATTGCCTGAAATCGTCTTGGCATCAGGAGACAACACCATGGCCGCCCTGGTGCCTGCAAGCATGGTTATAACATTGTTGGTGATTTTGGCACCCGCGGATATACCTATACCCTGGCCGGAGCCGGACTTGTCATTGGGCCAGTTGTAGCCGATGGTATTGTTTTCAACGAGCAGGAAGGCACCGGGCATATTGCCTTCCGGGCTGTTCCTTGCCGGCTGGGCGCCCGTGGCGTCTATACCGTAAATCATATTGTTTACGATGAGGCAGTTGACGACTTCATTCTGGTCACCGTGCCACTTTACCCAGATGCCTTGGTAGTAGCCATTGATGATGACCATATTGCGGAACTTGATGTTCGCGGCCATAAATGCGTCAGAGGCCAGCAATTTGACTATGGGCTCCTTCCAGGAACCGTTGGCTATGAGCCGCTTGTCGTTAGGCGTGTAGTCGTTGCGGGTAGCACCGTCCAGGATCAAGCCGTCCAGTATCAATCCAGCGCTTGATGCGATACGTCCCGTGGCATGGGCCTGGGGATCCATGGCTATGATGCCGCCCAGGGTCTTGGTATAGTCGGTCTTGACGCCGGGCTTGCGCTTGAGGATGGTCAGATACTTGAACGGGTTGCGTTCCGTAAAATTCCCGTTGTACCCGCCGACGATGGTCACATTGGGTACGTTGATGGCAAATTCGCCGGTATCGTTGCGCCCGTAGTACTCACCTTCGGCGACATGGATAACGTCACCCCGCTTGGCTTTGTCCAGCAATTCGTGCAGTTTGCCGGATGGATTCTGCTTCGAAGTCCCATCCCCGGTGGCCCCAGCCTTGGCCCAATACTCCGACACCGTTGGGGTCCAGGACTGGGCAACCGCGGGCTGAAAGCCCAGAGCAAGGGCAAGGAGCACCGCAAGGCACCTTGCGTTCATCTTCCTGTTCATCGTTTCCTCCTGTACTTTCTCAATGCGGGAGTATCCACAGCTCCGCGATTCAGCATCGATCAGACAAACATTCCATATATCGAAAGCGACCAGTCCACGAAATCCTTGATATCCACAGCTTTTACAAGAACCTTATCAAAACGCAACTGTACAGTATCGCCGCTTATAACCAGAAGCGGCCACTCCCTGGGGCGTATGGCGGCCCAGGAAGCATAGCGCTCGATGAAAGCCTGGGTGGCCAGCTCTGAAGCTCCGGCCTCGTTGTCTGTAACGATGGCCAGTTCGGGCAGGCCAGATTCCCTGAGTTCTACCATGACAAGATTGCCTGGGTCTTTTATGGTTTCTCCAGCCAATCTGAGGAGCATGGCCCTGGCCATAGGATGGTTCACCTGCTCCGGTTGCAGCATCTTGTCTGTATTGGGGCTGAGAAACATGAAGCCCTTGAACCCCAGTCCCGCTTTGCTGGCGGTCCATATGACGCGCTGCAGGGGACCATCCAGTTTCAAGTCCGCACGGAAAAGGACGCGCAAGTCCCAGGCTGGGCCTTCTTTGGGTGAAAAATACTCGGTTATCTCCACATGGTCGAAGGTTTTTATCTTCTCCTCGTGGTTCCATCCATTGTCCGCGGCGGCCTTCTCGAACTCCGGCTTGCCCGTCAGCTTTGCATTGATGAGGAGGACCGCCACAATGATTGAGAGGCTGGCAGCCAGCATGATGATGGTGGCCAGAGGACTCAGGTCGAATTCCATAAGAACCTCCTCAGGATCACAGCCTTCAACATGACTGTAATCCACTTCCACCACAAACCAGGACAGCAACAACATGTTTCCGTACGTATTCAGAGTCAGCCCAGTGTTCAGTAGCGGAAACCGTGAAATTCGGGAAAGGCGCGACGACCCTGAATGGACCGCCGCGCCAATTCAGTACCCGGGTTTACTCGATGACCCTCAGCTTGTGATTGCCTGTATCAACCACGAATAGTTTCGAACCGTCGTACCAGATCCCCTTGGGTGCGCTGAATCTGGCATCCTCACCCATCCCCTCGACCGAGCCCGCATACGTTGGATTACCCGCTACAAGGCCCAGGCCTCCATTCACTTTGGCGATACGCCAGACCTGGTTGCCAGCGGTGGCATATACATGGTTTTCCGCCACCGTCAGAGAATTGGCCCAGATATCAGTCGCGAGGGTGCTGACTTCGGTGGTCTCCAGGTCGATTTTCCGCACGCTCTGGTTGCTCCAGTCCGCCACATACAGGTACTTGCCATCACGGGCAAGTCCGCGTGGATGATAGAACAGAGCGTCTGTTCCGACTCCATCAGAGTTACCGTTGATTCCGCCTCCCGCCAGGACTGTCACATCCAGTGAGGCTCTATCGATACGGAGTATCCTGTGGATTTTGGTGCCATTAAAATCGTAGTTCGCGGAGATGTAGAAGTTCCCGCCGTCGCAGGCAAGGCCACTCTCCGCTCCAATGCCACTGACAGAATCCGTCTCGAAAGTCTTTACAGGGCTCAACACGCCAGAGAGCGACATTTTGGACAAGAACGGTGGATTAACCGGGTTGAGGATGTAGAAATCCTTTCCGTCAAAGCTGATTTCCGATGGCGATGCAATCAACCCGCTCTGATATGTCCCGTTACCCGCGATGGTCGTTACCGATCCATCCACCTTCGAAACCTTACGGATCCGGTGATTCACAGAGTCAGCAACATAGAGATGGCCATCATATTCCACCATCCCCCTTGGGGAGTTGTAGCGGGACACCGAAGCCGCTCCATCAGCAAACTCGTTTGCTGTTATA
The DNA here is from genome assembly GCA_001830645.1 of Spirochaetes bacterium RIFOXYC1_FULL_54_7. Taxonomy (GTDB): domain Bacteria; phylum Spirochaetota; class Spirochaetia; order Treponematales; family UBA12059; genus MIBM01. The sequence goes on along the minus strand of MIBM01000105.1, from coordinate 8,329 downwards.
GGCAGGGAACCAGCCAAGTCCTCGAGAGCGCCCCAGGTCGGATTGGAATAGTAGTTGCTTGGATACAGGGTCTGCACAAAGCGCTTGAGCAGGTGATTGGAACTGGTGACATAAAGATGGGTACCATCATGGAAAAGTCCCTGGCTGGACCAGTATTCGCTGGCAGACCATTGACTGAGTACGGTCACGCTATGGTCACTCAGGGCCATCTTGCGTATCGTCGCCAAAGAGCCCGAATCGGCTATGAACAAGCTTGTGCCGTCGTGGGCCAGTTGGGCAAGCGGCACGGGGCTGATGAGCACAGGGCTGATGTCTGCCATCGCTGTAGTGACGATTCCAGCACCAGCAGTGCCATCGCTCACCAGTTTGCGGATGAGCCCATTGGTCGGGCTGGACACGCTGACGTCCACCAGGTAAAAGGAATCAGAGCCAGTGTATACCAAACCGCGTGGGTTGTAAAAACTTGCGCCGGTTCCGGTACCGTCGATATTGGATAATTCACTGGAGCTGCCTGCGATATCGCTCAGATCTCCGGCCTGGGTCAACTTGCGTATGCCATAGAATGTGTCGCCAAAGACGCCATCATACTGGCAGAAAAAGATATCCGTGCCATTATTGGTGATGCCCAGATACCTGCTCTGTGCGCTGGCCGCCGGATTGGTATTGAGCCGGTGCATGATACTGACAGTTCCGGTGGAGATCTGAATCTTTTTCACGCCGTAGCCATCAATGATATACAGAAAATCACCCAGGCCAGTAATACCGCCCGGATAGGCAAGCCGGGCCGCGCCGCCAACACCATCTACGTCACCTTCCGTTTCGGCTAAGCCGGCCAGTGTGGTGACCTCCCAGGTATCCCTGTTTATACGACGCACGGTATGATTTTCCGAATCGGTGACAAAGACATCGTTTTCATTGGACCAGACATTCCAAGGCTTATTGAATTGTGCGGCCGCGCCTGTTCCATCAGCGTAACCAGCTCCTCCCGATCCGATCGGGCCCGACAGGTATGCGGTAGTGCCAGGAATGCCTATCGCCTCCGATGGTGTGAAGGTGATCGTAACCGTATAATCCCTGGTGCTCGTGTCCTCGGCAGTCACAGTGTAGGTAACAGGATAGGCAAAGTCGACTGCTGTGACGCCGCTGGTCTGGACGCGACCTGCCACCGATACAAGTGCCTCGGCGGATGCGGTGAAGTTGACAGCCAGAAAGGTTTGTCTGTACATCCACGGTATCATGGCAGTAATGGTCCCCACCTCCTCGTCTATCGTACAGACTGTTCCTGAAAGGCCAGTATCTGAGAAAGAAAATGCGGTGATGGATTTGGCGCTGGAGCGGGC
>MIBM01000105.1:2590-6942 GCA_001830645.1 Spirochaetes bacterium RIFOXYC1_FULL_54_7 | reverse complement strand
CTGCCATGACTCGATAGTAGTAGGTGATGTCAAAACCTGCACTATCGTCCTTCCAGTATGTGGAGTTTGCCGGCAGGTCATCCTTGATGACCAGGAAGCCACTGGCCGACTCAAGGCTGCGCTCGATGACGTAACGAGTCTCCACAGTAGCATTATCCATCCAGCTCAAGGTAATGCCCTTGGCGCTGACCCCGCCGGTAACAGCCAGACTGGTTGGAGCCGCCGGGGGGCTGTTGAAGTCCGCCTGTACCAGAGCAATTATAGATCTGGTGGTCAGATTGTCGAAGATCTGGATAGCAACACTATATGGAGCCACAAGGATGGCGCCATCCATCAGGCTGGCATTCAGGAAATATGATCCAGCTGGATAGCTGCCTGTGTGCCTGGCAGTATGTCCATCAACATCCAGTACGAAGCTTATAGACTCGGCGACTCCATCCTGAAAGGCCAGACTGGCCTCCACACTGTTTATAGAGTCAATATCAGTACCGGCCCACTCCAGGATTATGTCAATGGACCCCGAGGTGTCTGGACTCATCCGTCCATGCAACTCGATACTCACCGAGGTGGTCGCATTGGCCGAAACAGAGACGCTGCTGGATCCTTCCGCGATCACAGCATCTCCGGAGTCCAGCCCCTGGACCCATACTTCCCATACTCCGACAGCCAGATTATCCCGGACATAGCCCGAGGTCAGATAAATTTCCTTTGGGACGATTGCTGGTTCAACGGTCTCTGGTCCGGTAAAGCTGATCCGGTACAATTCTATCGAGTCCTGGATATCTGTTGGATACAAGGTTCGGGTAAGAAGCATGGCCGGCAACACGGCGATGCTTCCCCCTCCCTCCTGCTGGAGCTGTGGCATAGCACATCCCGCCAGGATCACGCCTAAAACCAGAAGCAGGGGTAAGGTTATGAACAGGGGTTTGATTCGTGGTTTCATCGTTTTACCCTTTCCCTTAGTTGATCACTGTAAACCGGATGCTTCTGGAGTAGTATTTTCCGGCTTTCAGTGCATAGACGGTCAGTCGATGCACGCCATATGAAAGTCCGGCTGTCTGTACCTCTACGTCTTTGGTGACGGCAATCTCCATCCCGTCCACCCGCCAGCTGTATGACTCGAATTCTTCCACCAGATTGACGGACAGGGTCGAACCTTTCAGGACCATAATATCGTCGCTTTCACTGAATGTGAAAGTTTCATCGCTTGGATCGGTAACGCTTATAGAAAATTCAGCTGAACCTACAGCTACCGTAGTGGCTGAGCCGCTGGTATACGCCCGCTTGTTTCCTGCCGCATCGATGACTACGATATTAAACCAGTATTCAGTACCAGGCAGCAGACCGGTTATGGTATGGGAAGAGATATCCGTGGTTTCGGCTGTCAGGGTCCCATTCGCCAGGCAATTCGCCAGGTTGCCGAGGTTGTCGCTTGTCGAATGATATACCTGGTATAAAAGACTTGATTGCGGAGTCCTGTTGTCCGAGGCCTTGTTCCATGACAATGGAATTGTGGTGGTGGTTCCGCTTCCACCTGCAATGATTGACCCACCGGGGAAGCTGGGCGCTGTCACATCAGCGACAGTGAACTGATAGCCGGTGTCGAGATGGTTCAGCATTTCATTTCCAGCCGCGTCAAGTACATAGCGTATTTCAATATTTCCGGCGCTTTCAGGATTCGGGTCTATGAAGTTTACGTTCGGATCAAAGCTGACCGTATCATTTTCATGGATGGTCGTCGAGAACCTGATTACCGCATTCGGAGTATCGCCAAAGTTATAATAGGAATATATTGAACCTGATGGATAGATGAACCGGATCTGCATCCAGGCCGGGCTGTCAGGATCGAGGCTCTCCGAGAACTGAATGACGAAGTCAGAATCAATCGGTACATTCTGGGCGCCATTGGAAGGTGACAGAATGGCTACTACAGCTGGCCTGTCCCATTTTGCCATGACGACATTGCTGGGACCAGATTGCCCGATCTGGTTGACAGCCCGGACACGATAGTACCAGATACTTCCCTCGTCTTGAGCAAGTAAAACAGCCGTGATATTTTCAGCAAGCTGGACGCCTGTGATGCTGAAGGTGCCATCCTGCGAACTGCTCTGTTCTACGATATAGCCTGTTTCGATGATGGAATTGTCTGACCAGTCCAGCCTGACCTGCCCGTAGAATTCGGTGAACGTCAGGGCACCTGGAGCCACAGGAAGTGAATCGAAGTTACTTGCTTCAAGGATAATTGAATCCTTGGTAACGAGTCTGTCATAAATATGCATCGCACTGTCCCAGATTCCATATTCTTCGGACAAGTCGCTATCCACATGACTGAAGACGAGCAGCAAATCGTATGAGCCTGATGCAAGCTCACCGCTGATCCATGTAGCAGTCATCCCATCAAGGACAAAATCAATTGAAACAGGTTCCCCACCGGCAGGCGTCAAGGTGGCTACGATGTCATTTATCAGGGAAAGGCCGGACTCCGTCCAGTCAAAGCTTATCTGAGCCTCACCGTACTCCTTCTGGGTGGCTTCCAGAGTTACATTTACAGTAACCGACGCGTTGGCGCTTATGGTCACACCGATATCGCCACTGCTTGCAAGGGTTAATCCGTCCACATTCCGCGCTATCACATTGATGATCCATGAACCTACAGCCAAGCCATTCACGGTATGCTGGATGGTCGACCCTTCGATGGTGATCGAATCGACACTTTCGGGGCCGTCAAAGGAAATAAGGAATTCATGGATATCATCCACAAAAGTCGGCAATAGGGTTCGAGGTTCATCGGCTGCGATTACCAGCTTGAGCGCACCCTTATGGTCAAGACTGATTGATGGTGTTACCGGCCCTTTGCACCCGATAGCCATTGCCAACGCAAGCGCCACGAACATCATGCCGCTCCGCATCCTTGAAACACTCTTCCTGGATCCTGTCATGGATTCCTCCTGTATGAAACTTTGGGAACCAGTACCATCGGCCATCCTGAGAGTCCGCGCCCGGGGCCGTTGTATACCCTGTTGGTCTTTGCCAAATATCCACCAGGAAACCACAAATAAACACTAGATAGTCGGTCAACAATATGTTTCCGTACATTCATACTTTTTCTCTCATAAATATGTACGGAAACATATTATTCTGAACATTCCTCTCAGCCTTTACCCTGTGATATACTGGAGTTCATGCCAATCGGTCCTTACAAACGAGGTACGCCCTACCCTTTATCAGCTTTGGTTTTCCTGCTTGCCTTGGGGAGCGGAGCATCAGGCACCCTGCTTCTTGTGTTCAGTACCCGGCCTTGGCCGTCTGCCTCAGCCCTGTCTGTGCTGGCCTGGTGCGTAGTTGCGGTCATAGGCGAGTCCTCAGCGGTGCATCTACCCCGGGGTAACATCCATGTATCGTCTACCGAGGCGGTCATTGTGGCGGCTTACCTGAGCGTCGGCCTGGCTGGTGCCATGGCGGCTGTTCTGTGCGCCACTCTGCTGTATGTCTCGCATGATGAAGGGAGTATTGAATTCGTCATCAACACCCATCCGCGGCTGACCCTGTTCAATTGCTCCCATTTCGTGCTCATTCTGCTGGCTGTGCACTTCGTATACCGCTTTATGGGAGGGCAGGATACAACAGCTGGAGCGGTACAACCGGCCTTGGTTCCCGCCGTAATTTCAGCGCCACTGTTCTTCTTCCTGTCTTGCATTCTGAATGCCTGGTTTTACATGCTCGAGGAAGGTCGGTCTTTCAAACGTTATCTGGCCGATGATCTGGCCCGGTACATGCCGACAGCTTTCATGGTCAGCCTGGCGGCAGTCCTCGTAGCGGTAGCGTATTCCAGGGCCGGTATCACGGCCATCGCGTTGTTCGCCCTGCCGCTGATGCTTACCCGCCTGTCCATACTTGCGCCGCCAGAGGAGTGGCTGTGAGCCAGACCAGCAGGTTCAGTGGCGGATTCCCTTACAATCTCGTTGCGGTTTTCACGGCATCACCGGTACTCGGCGTCAGTCTTGCGATTCTGCATACCGAAGGATGGGAGCGATCAGCCTCTACTTTCATGATCGGAACAGGGGCTTTCATGGCGAGCTGGTTTCTGGCAGAACTCGTCTATCTATACGCTGATGGCCGCGGAGGCTTGTTCCAGGGCAAAGGCTATGGAACCAGAGGGGTTTTCACTGCCTGGTTTGCTCTGGCATTGGCCAAAGCAGCCATCAGTGTCGTCCTGGGGTTCTTCGTTCATTACGATTACCTGCACATTCTCCTGCACCTTGATGTATTTCCATTGCTGACCTTCGTTATCGCCTTGTTGAGACAGAGAGTGGCGGTCAGAACCCTTGAGAAGGCGCAGTGGCCTATCAATC
>MIBM01000105.1:2081-2525 GCA_001830645.1 Spirochaetes bacterium RIFOXYC1_FULL_54_7 | reverse complement strand
AGCCCAGAAAATACTGATCATTTCGAAAGCTGGAATCCACTTCAGAGGAGCGGACATAAGCGGACGATTCCACCCGATACAAGTAACCATCCTGGCCATGATGGCCAGCGCCGGTCAGAGCGGGGTCAACTGCAGACGTATTTCACTCGAGGGCTTGCCGAATATTTCCTCTGAAATAGGATGCACGGAAAACTCGTACTGTAAACCGTCAGTATGCAAGCGCTACATGAAGATCTACCGGGAAGTGAATGACCTGCGTAAACGGCTGGAACAGCTTGACATTGGAACCATCCGTAGCCCTGAAAACAAGCGTGATATAGGCGAGCGGGGCTGGTCCCTGATATGCCATCCGGGTATAAGGATGGTAAACCAGAGCAGTATGACAGCAAACCAGATGTCGGGTACCAATCCAGGCCAAGCCGATGGCGATGCGACAGCAACCGG
>MIBM01000105.1:1703-2062 GCA_001830645.1 Spirochaetes bacterium RIFOXYC1_FULL_54_7 | reverse complement strand
TGGCGTTCGCCATTGCCGTAGCAGCCGCTACGAGCTTCGACCTGCATCAGTTGACAGAAATCAGGGGACTGGGAGCGGTGTTAATTTCCGCTGTCTTTGGCCTGATGTGGCTGTTGCCTTTTTATGCTTCTTCACCCGGCAGCTTCATGCGGGCCCTCGGAGTATGCGGGCTCCTGATCCAGGCAGGCACCCTTGCCCTTACGAGTATGTCTGACAGGAATGCCACCTTTTTCCTGCTGATCCGTGGCTTTGTCCTGCTGCTGCTTTCATTCATGTATACCATACGGCGCTTCGACCATATGAAAACGATAAAGAAAGTGCGATCAGCCGCTCATGGAGCCATATTCTGGATACTATGG
>MIBM01000105.1:0-1688 GCA_001830645.1 Spirochaetes bacterium RIFOXYC1_FULL_54_7 | reverse complement strand
TTGGTCCCGGCTGACCTGGCAGGGGTAGGTATCCTGTTCTTTGACAGGTTCCTGCTGGTCATAGTCTTTGCCTACAGTGTCGGCTTCATTATGCACAGTCCACGGATCATATCCGCCATTGGGTCCGGGCTGTGCATAAACAGCAAAACCGCAACCGTGGTCGTAGGCGCATCAAATGCGTCCCTGCTGGCCAGGTTTATGAGGGCTCCGTACAACACCTTGATCTGCCGTGATATTGTGGCCGAAGATTATCCTGACGAAAAACAGCTATGCGAGGTTCCATGCAAATCCGCCGGTTGCCCGGCATATCAACGTATCTATAAACGTATCAAGGAAGTGCGCGAGATTCTGGAGGTGATGGACTTGGGAGATATCATCAGTCCCGCAAAAACGGCCTCGGCCAAGGAAAGCGGATGGACGCTCTGCCTGGCTGAGGGGGTATATTTTGATGATAGTGCGATCAAAGTCGACTAATTCAGTCTGAAAAGTCCCTGGAACTCCATTTTATCAAACCAAAAAATCTGTTCTGCCGCAACCGTAGTGTTATATTAGGAGTAATGATGTAAACATGACGCGTGGAAACCGCGCCATACCGCGCAACAATGCCAAGGAGGCACCATGAAGCGTTTTGTATTGATACTGATGATGAGCCTGGCCGCCGCCGGTCTCTGGGCTCAGGATCTGGCTGTTTTCCAGGAAGGCTTTGAGTCCTTTGCCACCGACATGGCGGCAACCCTGTCCTATAATGCAACCATAGGAAACAACTGGTCAGATGCCTACATCGGCAAGTTCCCCCACCTCGGTGTGGGAGTGAGTGTTGGCCTCACCACTGTACCTTCAGCCAGTCTGGATGGACTGTTTTCATCCATGGACATACCCGTACCTGCTGCTGTGGCCGACGTAGGCCTGCCCATCCCTGCGGCAGCCGTGTCAGCCAAGCTCGGCGGCCTGTTCCTGCCCTTTGATATAGGGGTAAAGGCCATGATCCTGCCACCGGAGGCTACAGAAGCCTTGTCATCTGCAGGTATCGCGGCAGACTACAAACTTATGGGCGGCAACGTGCGCTTTGCCCTGCTGAAGCAGAACCTGTTGTTCCCGGATGTTTCCGTGGGGGTTGGTTACAACAGGCTGACCGGTTCCATCCTGATGCCGCTTGATGTTGGTAGCCAGTCATACGACTTTTTGGTAGGACCAGATACTCATACCCTTGCGGTCTCTGACCCCAGCCTGAACATGGAATGGGCCACCGATAGTTACGACTTCACCATCCAGATTTCCAAGAGTCTGTTGATCCTTAGACCATATGTGGGAGCCGGTTATTCAATTGGCAAATCAACGGTCAAGGGTGGCATGAAGGCTTCGATGACCTATGACGATGGTGGCGGTCCTGTAGACATCACTGAGGACAACTTGCAGGATTTGAAAGATGCACTGGCCGATGCAGATATCTCCGTTCCCGACATCAGCGCCGATGGCTTCTTGTTCGGAGCAGAGAACACCGATCCGGTGCTACGTCTGTATGGGGGACTGTCCCTGGACCTGCTCATCCTGATGTTTGATACCCAGGTGATCTATGTACCCGAGACGGGAAGCCTTGGTGGCACCGCCACCATACGGATACAACTGTAGGATTTACGCAGCACTATGCCGGACCTTAGTTAGTACAACTGCGATGGCCGCGCCTCGGG
>MIBM01000104.1:5877-11665 GCA_001830645.1 Spirochaetes bacterium RIFOXYC1_FULL_54_7 | reverse complement strand
TGGGATCTGGCCCGGGCCGGTGCCGTACTGGCCCAGACCCATGGCCTGGTCAGACCGGAGCTTGATTCCCCTGTTCTGGAGCTGGCCGGTGCCCGGCTGGTTCCCTGCGAGGATGAGTGCCGGGAACTGGGACTTGGGTACACCCCACTTGATGCCCGCTTTGCTGCCTCTGCGGTGGTGCTTTTCGGGTCCAACATGGGCGGCAAGACCGTGGTCCTCAAAACGGTCCTGTTCTTCCAGCTTCTGGCCCAGGCCGGCCTCTTTGTGCCTGCCCGGCGCTTTGCATCCCGGTTCTACCAGCACATCGAATATATCGGTGCCCTGGCTGGGGAGCGCCTGGCAGGCCTATCCGGGTTCGGCTTCGAGGTCTGGCGCTTTACCAAGGCCAGCAGGGAGAGTGGTGATGCCCTGATAGCCTTTGACGAGCTGGCCAGGACCACCGGTTCCCACGAGGCCGAGGCCCTGCTGTCGGCCATAGTGGAGCAGTACGCCGGAGCGGGTCCTACCACCCGGGCCTTCTTTGCCACCCACTTCAGGGGCATAGTCCGTAGCCCTGGTGCGGAATACCGGAAGATGCGCGGGCTGGACCGCGAGGCAGCAGGGGATGACCTGGGTATCGCGGCGGAGGATCTCGACGCCGCGGCGGAGCATCGCGACGACGCGATGGAACGAAGTGACAGCGAAGTGCCCTTGGCTGAACGCCTGGCCAGCATAAACAGGCACATGCGCTACGAAGTGGTAAACGACGACCCTGCAGCGCCGGCCGAGAGCGACGCCCTGGCCATTGCAGGTATGTTGGGTCTTGATCCGGCCCTGGTAAAGCGGGCCGAATACTATTTTCATAAGGATGGATCATGAGTACGAAACTGCATCTGCCAAAAGAAAGCATAGACCATGCCAGGCAATTGGCCAGAGCCATAGCCTCCCCGGTAGTGGACTTCATAGACAAGCACAGCTCCGTAACGGTGGAACGCGCAGCCCTGCGCCTGGCCGGCGCAGATGGAGCCAATCCGGATGGAGTACCCGTGCCGAATCTGGTAGTGGACCAGCTCCGGGCTGCCGACCCCACCATGCTGGAAGACGGCGCCGTACTGCGCTACGTAAACGCCCTGGTCAGGACGGGCGACTCCGTGGGAGCCCTGAACGCCAGGGTAGCCGCCGGCTACAATGTCGCGCAGCAGCCCCTGGTCGACCGGGAGAAGATAGTGAAGAAAGCTGCGGAACTGGTCACCACCGCAGCCGACCGCATCAAGGGCAACCGTGCCCACCGGGAGCTCAAGCAGGAAGAATTCCACGGCCGCAACAACAGCCCCCTGCTGTACCTGATCGTGGCCACTGGCAATATCTACGAGGACGTGAAGCAGGCCAGGGCGGCTGCCAGCCAGGGAGCGGACGTCATCGCCGTGATCCGGACCACCGCCCAGAGCCTCCTTGACTATGTGCCTTTCGGCCCCACCACCGAGGGCTTCGGCGGCACCTACGCCACCCAGGAGAACTTCCGCATCATGCGGGCCGCCTTGGACGAGGTAGGCGAGAAGGAGAAGCGCTACATACTCCTGACCAACTACGCTTCCGGCCTGTGCATGCCCGAGATAGCCGCCATGGGCGCCCTGGAACGACTGGACATGATGCTCAACGACAGCATGTACGGCATCCTGTTCCGGGACATCAACATGTACCGTACCTTCGTGGACCAGAAGTTCAGCCGCATGATAGACGCCTACGCGGGGAGCATCATAAACACCGGCGAGGATAACTACCTGACCACCAGCGATGCCTTCGAGAAGGCCTACACTGTCCTGGCCAGCCAGTTCCTGAACGAGCGCTTTGCCTATTCGGCAGGCCTGCCCGCCAGGCTCCAGGGCCTGGGACATGCCTTCGAGATGGATCCATCGATAAAGAACGGCTTCCTGTACGAACTGTCCCAGGCCCAGATGGCCCGGGAGATCTTCCCCGAACATCCCCTGAAGTACATGCCGCCCACCAAGTTCATGTCCGGCGACGTCTTCAAAGGCCTGGCCATGAACACCCTGTTCAACTTCGTGTCCAAGGCCACCAACCAGGGCATACACCTCTTGGGCATGCTCACCGAGGCGGTGCACACACCCTTCATGATGGACCGCTTCCTGGCGGTGGACAACGCCCGGTACGTGATGAACAACATGGAAGGTTTCTACGACGACATCGAGTTCAAGAAAGACGGCATCATCGTAAACCGGGCCCACGACGTGCTGACCAAGACCATCTCCTTCATGGAAGAAGTGGAGAAGACCGGCCTCTTCGATGCCATAGAGCAGGGTCTGTTCGCCGAGGTCAAGCGTCCCAAGGACGGTGGCAAGGGCTTCGAAGGCCTGATCAAAAAAGGCCCGGCCTATTTCAATCCCTTCGAGGATCACCTCAAACGCGAGCTCGGGCTGGAAAGGTAAGGAAGGTAGCAGCATGCACGTAGTACGACCGTACGGAGACACCATGGATGACGGCAAGGTACAGCTGTCCTTTACCCTGCCGGTACCAAACGGCGCTAAAGGCCGGGAAGCGGCCCGCAAGCTGGTCCTGTCCTGGGGCTTCAAGGAATGCGAAGTAGTGCACTCCACCGTCTTGGCCGACGACTTCTCCATGTATGTGGCCTATGCCAAGACCGAGCAGTCCATAGACTACGATTCCGTGGTGGCAGACGAAGCCAGCGCCGACGCCTCCATGGACATGGAGGCTGTGGACGCCTTCATAAAGGAGCACATAGGCCGCAAGATCGTGGTGGTAGGTGCCTGCACCGGCTTCGACGCCCACACCGTAGGCATAGACGCCATCATGAACATGAAGGGCTTCAACCACCATTACGGCCTGGAGCGCTACACCGGCATTGACGCCTACAACCTGGGCGCCCAGGTCCCCAACGAGAAGCTCATAGACTATGCCCTCAAGGTAAAGGCCGACGCCATACTCATCAGCCAGGTGGTTACCCAGAAAGACACCCACATCCACAACATGACCGAGTTCGTGGAACTGCTGGAAGCCAAAGGCTTGCGTGAGCGCTTCATCTGCGTGGCCGGCGGCCCCCGGATCGGCAACAAGCTGGCCGTGGAGCTCGGCTTTGACGTCGGCTTCGGCCGCGGCACCTACGCTGACGACGTAGCCACCTTCATAGTAAAGAAGATCGTGGAGAAGCAGAAGGCCTGATCAAAAGCTGTTATTGTTCAATAATAAAGTCTGGGAGGGAAGGGAAGATTTCCAAAAATTGACTGGGTCAAGCCCCAGACCCTGCAGCGCTGCAAGCTTCGCGCTGCACCCATCCCAGGCCCTTCCATCCTTTTTTTGACTACTATTACCACATTTCCTTTCTTGTGCTTCTGCTCCACATAGGCATGCGCATCGGCAGTCTGTTCCAGGGGATAGCTGCGATCGATCAGCGGTGTGATCTGGGCCTTGTCAGCCAGTTCGGCCAGGAACTCGAGTTCCGCCTGCACTTCCTTGGTCGGTGCTTTGATGCTGGAGTACTTGCCACCCGGAACCAGTAGCCGTTTTCTGGCGTCCCGGGGAAGCTATCCGACCGCATCGACAATAGCGTCGTACCGTCCGGCCTGGTCTATCCAGTTGGTGATGGTGTAATCCAGTACCTTGGCCGCCCCGGGATTGGCTGCCAGTTGCTGGTTGGCAGTGCCGCAGACCGCGGTAACTTCCGCACCGTAGTATAGCCCCAGCTGCACGGCGTAAGAGCCTACCGAGCCGGATGCGCCGTACACCAGCAGCTGGCTTCCTGTGCACAGATCGAGGCGCCTGAGGATCTGGTCAGCCGTCATGCCGCCGACCGGGAGTGCTGCAACCTGTGAAAATGACAGTTTTGCTGGTTTTGCGGCGATGACGCCCATCTTCCTCTATTCGGGCACACACAGGTATTCAGCGTTTCCTCCGTAGGCCAGGCCGGTTGCTGTACCGAATACTTCGTCACCTGGTTTGAAACGGATGACCGAGGCCCCGACAGCTTCTATAATACCGGCAAACTCGACGCCGGGTATCTTCGTTGGCTTGAAGCCAAAGAGCAGGCCCATGGGCGCCAGTATCAGCTTGGGTATCCGGCGCAGATTCACATCTCCCCGACAGACAGAAGATGCCCGGACTCTGACAAGCAGCTCATCAGGCCGGGGTGCTGGCCTGGGGATATCCTGGATTTGCAGGGCATCTGCATCCTTCCCTGGATTTATCACAATAGCTTCCATTCTAAAATCCTCCTGTGTGCTTGACGTGCCTTGCAGGTAAAATATTGGCTACTGACCATAACATAAAAAAACCGGCCACACGAACGTGTAGCCGGCCTTGCAGTATCAGGACACTATTGTAGCAGAACCCTGTTTCAGAGTCCGTAGCGCTTGGAGCCGAACCAGATCGGCAGGAGGTAGGTGCCTGCCACGAACGGGACGGCAGTGACGACGAGTCCGATGAGCGGGCTCCAGGTCAGGCCACCGGCGATCGTGCCGAGGGTCGTGCAGAGTCCTACGAAAACGGCATACGGTAGCTGTGTAGCAACGTGTTCGAGGTGAGGAGAGGCTGCTCCGGTCGACGACAGTATGGTCGTGTCGGAGATAGGGGAGCAATGGTCACCGAAAACGGAGCCACCCATGACGGCGCCGATGGTGAGCGCGGTCGCGTTGACAGCCTCGGCGGGGGAGAGCCCGGCCATCTTGGCAAGCTGTACGATGATGGGTACGGAAACCGGTACCATGATGCCCATGGTGCCCCAGCTCGTGCCGCTTGCGAAGGAGATGATGCACGAGAGGATGAACACGACGACGGGCAGGAAGGAAATCGGGAAGTTGCCACCTACGACCACTTCGGCGATGTAAAGGCCCAGGCCCACTCCGCCTTCGGAACCGGGGGTCTTGATGATGGTGCCCAGTGACCAGGCAAGGGTCAGGATCATCGCAGCGGGAACCATGGCGCGGAAACCATCGAGGAGGGCTTCGCCGGCTGCCTGGATGTTCAGCAGCTTGCGGGCCACGAAGTAGATGTAGCCGAAAGCGGTGGCAAAGATGAGGGCATACATCAGTGCCATGGACGAATCGGTGTCGTTGAAGGCCTGGCCAAGGGATATTTCTGCCATGGCCTGGCCGATGCTGGTGATGGATTCGCCGTCGACGGCGTTCATCCAGGTGGTCATCGGGAAGAAGAAGAGGGCAATCACGATGACGGCGCCGATCGGGATGAGGAAGTCGAAGGGCTTGGCATTGCTGGTATGAACTTTGGATTCAACCTGGCTGACCACTACGCCGTACTTTTCCTCGTCGTAGAGTCCGAGACCCTTTATGGCTCGTTCCTCGGAGCGTGCCATCGGGCCGAAGTCTTTGTGGGTGATGGTGATGAACAGCACCATGAACACCGCGAAGATGGCATAGAGGTTGAAGGGAATGGACTTGAGGAAGAAGGTGAACTCACCGACGCCCAGGCTCTGCCATTCGGGCATTTCCTTGTAGGTGCCTATCACGAAGGCGACCCAGCCGGAAATAGGCGCGAGGATGGCAACCGGGGCGGCCGTCGAGTCGATGATGTAGGCGAGCTTGGCGCGGCTGATCCTTTTGGCGTCGGTCAGCGGGCGCATGCAGGTACCTATGGTCAGGGAGTTGAAGTAGTCGTCGAAAAAGATGATCAGACCAAAGACCCAGGTGAAGATAAGGGCACCGGTCCTGGACTTGATCTTCTTGCCCGCCCAGTCACCCAGCGAATAGGCGGCGCCTGACTTGGCGAGAAGCCCGACCATGAGCCCCAACAGGATGGTGAACAGCATGATGCGGATGTT
>MIBM01000104.1:2114-5850 GCA_001830645.1 Spirochaetes bacterium RIFOXYC1_FULL_54_7 | reverse complement strand
CAGGTCTGACAACCTGATCAATGCGTAGTAGGGGTTGCCACCCATGGCGATCAATGTACCTGACAGGATGCCCAGGAACAGCGAGACGACGACGTCTTTGGTAACAACCGCTAACACGATTGTCAACAAGGGCGGGATGATGGATAGTAGTCCGAAATGTTCCATGATCAGATGCCTCCTTGGAAATGAGCCAATAATTGCCATTCACCTTGCACCATAATCGGCAAAAAAGCAATATTTTTTTGTACAGAGTAAAGCTGCACATCCAGTACCAGGACATCATGCCAGTTTGCAGTTGTATGGCTTTTCGCCCTGGCGGCTGTTCAGCAGCGTATCTCGATCATGCCATCCAGGGCTTGGCAGTTCTGTGTATCCTGGGGATTGCCTGGGCGGGCATTCCTGGTCTTTCCGGCTATCAGGTCCAGGATCAGGGTGGCTACGGCCATACCCATCTCCTCATGGGGCTGGGGAATGTCGATGAAGGGTGAGTCCAGCCACCGTGAAGAGGAGCCAAAGCGGATTATGGGCGGTATCGGTGGGCTATCTGAACGTTCGCCCGATCGTTCGCCCGGTCGTTCGCCCGGTCGTTCGCCCGGTCGGTGGAGCAGCCATTGCAGTTTCTCCGCCAGGCCGGCGGTGGTAACAAACCAGGCGTCCGGGTTCCTTCCTGAATCAACCAGATTCCGAACCGCATCTGCAAGATCGGTGGAAGCCGGATCCAGGGAGCCCAGGAATATGGTGTTGGTTTCCACCCCGGCGGCCTTCATGACATCTTCATAGGCCTGGATCCTGGCCCTCACGGATGAGGCGGCCAGGTCCAGGCTGACACAGGGTATGCACAGCCTGCGTCCCGGAGCGGCAATCTCTCCACGAACGCTGGGGGTGTCAGCTTCCCCTTTGGAGTTGTCAGACCTCCTTCCAGGCCTGCCAGCCTTCCCAAGCCTTGCCACGAGCCCCTCAAGGGTTTTGCGGGCCATGCCGTAGTCGTCCTGTACTACCCGGTGGGTGGCAAGGCCGGGTATGGTCCTGTCAACGACTACCAGGGGGTAGCCAATATCCAGCAGGGGGCGTATGTGGCTGTTGTCGTAGGGAGCCTGTTCGGTGAAGGGCATGGCAGGCACCAGGATGATGCCGTCGGCGCCTTGCCACATGGTTTTTTCAACCAGGGCCTGCTCCCGCCTGACATCGAAGCGGCTGGTGGATATGGTCAGGGAATAGTTCCTCTCGTACAGGACTGTTTCCATGCCTCTGACCAGGTTGCTCATGAAGGGTTCGAATACGTCAGGGAAGATGGCGCCGATTACGGCGCTTTTACCACTCGTAAGGGCCTGTGCGAAATAGTTCGGTTTGAAATCAGTTTCTTCCACCAGGTTTCTGATCAGGTTCTGGGTAGCCCGGCTGATGCGGTACTCGTCGCCCCGTCCCTGCATGACCAGCGAAACAGTGGTTCGGGACAGCCCGAGCTGGGTGGCAATGTCTTTCATGGTTTTTGCCATTGTGTCATGACGATATCCCTTGTCAGGGCAATATTCAAGTGCTAACATGAGTTAGCATGGGCCTGCCACCGACGGGGCTCTGATTCCAGTTTGTGGTTGGCCTGGGCCACTCGAGGAGCGAGAAGTGAAACGGAGCTACATCAACAGCATCATCGTCGAGGCGGATGCCTTCTTCAACGCCCATGGCTTCCATCTTCCCATCTGGAGCCTGTGGGACATGCAGGAGTGGAAGGCCAATGCCAAGGCTTGCGGGGAGATCTTCAGTTGCAACCTGGGCTGGGACATAACCGACTTCTCGTCCGGCAATTTCATGCGCCGCGGCCTGGTGCTCTTTACCCTGCGCAATGGTGACCCGGCTGGTACCGGCAAAAGCTATGCGGAGAAGATCATGATGGTCAGGGAAGACCAGGAGACACCCTTCCACTTCCACTGGCACAAGATGGAGGACATCATCAACCGCGGCGGAGGCACCCTGGTCTTCGAGCTGTACAAGGCGGATGAGAACGAGGGTTTCAGAGATGAACCGTTTACGATACAGGTTGATGGCGTTACTACGCAGGTTCAGCCCGGAGAGCGGTTGTACATTGCACCGGGCCAGAGTATCTGCCTTGAGCGTGGCCTGTACCACCGGTTCTATGCCAAGGCGGGAACCGGGCCGGTGCTGTGCGGCGAGGTAAGCATGGTCAATGACGACCATGCCGACAACCGTTTCAAGGAGCCTATCGGCCGTTTCCCCGGAATTGAAGAAGACGAACCGCCGGTGCGGCTCATGGTTGGCGATTACCGGAGCCTTCTGGCAGATTCCATCGGCCATTCCGGTGATTCACGGAGCTTGAAGTGAAGATCTCGGCTGCTGGTTGCTGCCTCATAGACTATGTGTATGCCAAGGTATCCTATGACAAGCCCGGGTTCCGGCGTTTCCTGAGCAAGCTGCCGGGAGATGGAGGGATCATCCAGGGCGGTCTGGTCTTCACCGAGGACCTTTCGGCCTGTTTCGGCATGGAACTGTGGGACATCCTGAAGGAGATACTCGGATCAGCCGAGGCTGATACGGTGAACCTCGGAGGTCCTGCCGTCATCTCGCTGATGAATGCAGCCCAGCTCCTGCATGGCAGGGATGTTGTGTGCCGCTTCCATGCCTGTGTCGGCAACGACAATGCAGGCCAGCTGATCCGTGGTTTTCTGGAGTCTTCACCCCTTGAGTCTGTGGTGATGACCGATGCACAGGCACCATCACCGACCACCATAGTTTTGGCTGATCCATCCTGCCACGGCGGCAATGGGGAGCGCAGTTTCCTCAATACCATAGGTGCGGCAGGGAAGATCCTGCCTGCTGACCTGCCGCCTGATTTTTTCCAGTCAGATATTGTCCTGTTCGGTGGTACTGCCCTGACTCCGGCCCTTCATGACGGGTTGGCTTCCTTGCTTTCCAGGGCTAAGTCCGCAGGAGCCATCACCGTGGTTGGTACGGTATACGACTTCAGGAACGAGAAGCGCAACCCGGATGCTCCCTGGCCCCTGGGCAGTCCCGATGCCTGTGGCAACATAGACCTGCTGGTTACCGATGCCGTCGAGGCCCTGCGTCTGAGTGGTGCTGCCGACCTTGAATCGGCCGCGCGGAACTTCATTGGCCGTGGGGTGGGTGCTCTGGTCATAACCAATGGTGAGCAGGACCTGCTGGCCTGGTCGGGGGGGCGGATTTTTACCCCGCTGGAGCTTGGACCCTATCCGGTGAGCCCGATGGTGCGATCTATCCTGAAGAATGACCCTTCACGCCTTGCGGATACCACCGGTTGCGGCGACAATTTCCTTGGTGGCCTGATTGCATCCTTGGCCATGCAGCTTGATGAAGGCAGCGCTTCCCCCGCGGTAGGTGCTGTCTCCCTGGAGGAAGCCCTGTCCTGGGGCGCCGCCTCCGGCGGGTTCTCTTGCTTCTACGCCGGTGGCCTGTACCGTGAAGCCTTGGCAGGGGAGAAACTACAGAAGATCCAGCCCCTGGCCGAGGGCTACCGCGCCGGGCTTGGGACAGCGAAAGGCGGAGACCAATGAAAAAACTTGTGCAGTGGGGTGCGGGCAACATAGGCAGATCCTTTGTAGGCCAGATTTTTGCCAAAAACGGCTGGGAAGTGACCTTTGTAGATGTGGATGCCAAACTGATCCAGGCCCTGTCGGATAGCGGGGCCTACCGGGTGATTGCAGTCTCGGGTGACAAATCCGAGACCCTGGAGGTCAGGGGCATC
>MIBM01000104.1:0-2060 GCA_001830645.1 Spirochaetes bacterium RIFOXYC1_FULL_54_7 | reverse complement strand
GACTGCATCTCCTTCTCGGTGGGCAAGAACATACTGCCCAGGGTCGTGCCTGTTGTCGCCGGCCTCATAGCCAGGCGCTACCGACTCTATCCTGACAGGCCTGTTGATATCCTGATTTCCGAGAATGTCCAGGATGGAGCCGCACTCTTCCGCCAGCTGTTGGCACAGGGCTTGCCGCCGGATTTCCCCCTGAATTTTTACATAGGTCTTGTGGAGACCAGCTTGGGCAAGATGGTCCCCATACAGAGCGGATCCGATCCGCTCACCATGTATGCGGAGCCTTACAACACACTCATAGTAGACAGGCTTGGCTTCATAGGTCGCATACCGGAGTTTCCGGAGATAGAGGCGGTATCTCCCATAGACGCCTGGGTTGCAAAAAAACTGTACATACACAACCTTGGCCATGCGGCAACGGCTTACCTGGGTTACAAGCACAATCCAAGGGCTACCTACATCTGGCAGGTCCTGGAGATGCCGGCGGTGGCCAGCGAGGTCAGGCTCGCCATGATACAGGCCGGAGCAGTCCTACGGGTGGAATTCCCGGGAGTGTTCAGTGTCATCGAAATCCAGGATCATATCGACGAGTTGTTGCACCGCTTTTCAAACCGTGCCCTTGGCGACACCCTGCACCGGGTAGGCCGCGACCTGGCCCGGAAACTGTGCTGGGATGACCGTCTGGCAGGAGCTCTGCTTCTTGCCAGAAAGCATTGCCTGCCGGGCACGGCCATAGCCGAGGCCTACAGGGCTGGCATGGGCTTCCTTGCACCTGATATGAACGACACGCCATACGAGCCAGACGTCAAGCTGCTGGAATCCCTGTCCGGGCTGCCTCCGAAGGACAGGGTTCAGATCCTGCTGGCCTGCCCTGAAGCCGTTGCACGGTCGTCAGCCTATGACATCCAGGGTCTCATCGATGCCCTGGCCGAAGGCCTGTAGCAGGGTAGTCTGCTTCAGGGAATACATCCAGAGGAGTATATGCCATGAAAACCATAACAAGCCGGGGTCAGGAATGCTGGCAGGTATCGACACCCGCAATTGATGCGTCGATAACCGTGCAAGGGGGCATGATGGCTCCCGTCAGATTCAGCCTGCCAGGCGGTAAAGTGGTACAGCCCTACTATGTGAGCCCCTGGCAGGATGAAGCCAATGCTGTGCGACCGGGCATGGGATCGGGTTTGTCCCCGGCCTCGACTCCATCGCCGGCCATAGAGCCGGCGGTGCTGGTGCCTCTGCGTGGTGATTTCTTCTGCCTGCCCTTTGGCGGCGGCAACAAGGTGGGGGACGAGGATCACCAGCCCCATGGCGAGTCTTCCTGGAAGCGCTGGAACTTCGTATCCTGCGAGGCCGATGCGGCTGGTGATGGCCCGGTTGGAGTGGGGCCAGCGGGAAAGGGTTCGGCCGGACTTAACCCGGCTATGGATAGCCCCGCAACCCGGCTGGTCCTGGCCATGGACTACGAGGCCTGCAAGGGGTCGATACAAAAATCCCTGTTCATTGGCCAGGATCAGACCTATATCGGCACCGAACACCTGCTTTCTGGCTTTTCAGGTGCCTATCCCTTGGGTCACCACGCGACGCTTGCGGGTTCAACCGAGCGCGATGGCATCTGGGAGCTGTTTTCCCCACCCTTCGATCTAGGACTTACGGACCCTGACAATACCTTACCCTTCAAGGGCGGCGAGTATTATGCCCTGGCTGATGGTGCGGAATTCCACGATTTTACCAAGGTTCCCACTCGGTGGAAGACCCCCGACAGCGCCGATCTTTCACGGTTCCCTGCCCGCCGGGGCTTCATGGACATAGCCGCCATCTACCACAAGCCGGAGTCCGGCGGTAGTGTCAGTGGTGCTGGAAACAAGGCCGACAGCCAAGGATCAGCATGGCTGGGCCGCGTTGGCTGGACAGTCGCGGTCAACCGCGAAGAAGGCTACCTGTGGTATTCCATCAAGGATCAGTCGCTGTTGCCTGCCACGGTCTTCTGGATGGAGAACCAGGGCCGCCATGGTAGCCCCTGGTCGGGCCGGAACAGCTGCATAGGCATAGAGGAGACCTGCGCA
>MIBM01000103.1:2424-11469 GCA_001830645.1 Spirochaetes bacterium RIFOXYC1_FULL_54_7 | reverse complement strand
CCATGGCACTGCCCTTCACAATGCCCAGGGCCGCAAGTATCGAGGTAGCAATGGGCAGTTCGAAGGCTACTCCGAAGGCCAGGACCATGGAACTCACAAACCCTACATACTCGGAGAAGGAGAACATGGCCCGTATGCTCTCATTCTGGTACTGCAGGAAAAAGCGGAGGCTGAAGGGTATGATCACGAAGAACGCAAAGCTCGATCCGGCAGCAAAGAACAAGGCGCCGAACAGCAAGCCCCAGACCAAAGCCCGGCGTTCCCGTTTTTCAAGCCCTGGCTTCACAAACATCCAGAGCTGGAAAAGTAATACCGGGGAGGAGACGACCACCGCCCCTATCAGGGCAATGCGTACGTAAGACATGAACAGTTCCGGTGGTGACAGGTACACGAAGGTCATTTTCCCGACGGGCTCCATGAGATACTGCGCTGCAGGTTCCACAAAGAAGAAACAGGCTACCGTCGCTGCTGTCAGCACTGCGGCGCACACAAGCAGCCTCCGCCGCAGCTCGACTACATGATCCCAGAAACCCATATCCCCGTTACTCATGATTGATGCCCGTCCCCTTCACCGGCAAGATCAGGACTTCTTCTTCTTTTCGTCGGGCTTGTCCAGCTTGGCACTGTCCATCTTGGCACTCTCTATCTTCGGGTCAGCATTGGCACCTTCAACCGCATCATCAAGATCCTCGGTTACCTTGCTGGAATGCTTCTTGAACTCCCGGATTGCATTGCCTACTGCCTTGCCTATCTCGGGCAACTTCTTGGGTCCGAAGATTATCAAGGCGATGACAAGGATCAGTATGAGCTCCATGGGTCCTATTCGTCCAAACATATGGTTTCCTTCCCGGGCCAGCCTTGGGGCGGTACCCGACACTACTGCAGTTGCTGGACTCCCGGCTTACTGCGGATAGACTATGGCAGGATCCTTACGGATCCGCAATATACAATAGGCTGGTCACTGCCAATCCTGCCGACCACCGTTACTCCTGCCTTTTCGGCTATCTCGAAAGCCGTGGTGGTTGGAATGCTCCTGGACACGATAACCGGTACCTTGGAGGCCACAGCCTTCAGGATCATGTCGGCCGCGATACGACCGCTGGTAAGAATGCAGGAAGCAGAAAAATCCACGCCATCCATGAAGGCCCGGCCAAGCACCTTGTCCACCGCATTGTGCCGCCCGACGTCCTCACGTACCACAAAGTATGAGGTACCTTCGGGAGCATCCACGGCCTGGGCTCCTGCAGCCAGGCCTCCAGCCGCCCGGCCTGTACTGTCAACAGCCAGGGCTGCGCAGTGCATGCCTCCGGTCTCCCGGTACATGAGCGCCCGGAGGAACATGATCTTTGACCATTCCTTGAGCCTGGCCAGTGGAACCGCATAGCCTTCCGGTATTTCACCTAATGCCGCCGCATCAGCAATCACCGAGCTGGAACCGCAACCCGATGCTATTACAGTAGCCAGTCCAAGCCGGTCCTCCTCAATGGCTCCAGGAGCTACGACATTGGCCACCCTCAGATTCACGCAAGCACCTATAGTCAGCACCCTTGAAGGATCGTTCAGCATGCCCCGGGTAAACAGGTGCCCGGCGGCCAGGTCTTCCAGTCGCTCAGGGGTACACATCAGCACTGCGACGCGCTTGCCGTTGGCGCTTAGCTCCACCGGAGTCTCCACCGCCATTGGCCTGGACACACTTGACTTGGACTGGGTCAGGTCAAGCTCCAGACTGGACTGCCCGATCATGGGTTCTCCACCTTGCCGACGGCTTCCCATTCGGCCAGCGAATCAGCATGGGCTGCACTCAGGTATTCATTCGAATAGAGATAGATGGAACCATCAGAGGCCGTGGTACTTTTTATGTCCTCCATGTCATTTCGTTGCGAGATCTGCCACAGAACGCCATCAAGCGCTGCCTTTGACATTCTGAACGGCGCCTCCAGGAAACTTGCGATCGGGGTCGGGCGTGGATAGATCCTGGATTCATCCCGGACCGTATCGGCTATCATTCGTGCCGGATCCTTTTCTGCAACCCTGAATAGATGCAGGGCATAGGCTGATGTCATGTACTTATCACTGAAGTAGTATAAATCCCGGGAACCGCGCATCAGCTTGATATCGTCTTCGGCTTGGGCAGACAAAAGGACTTCCATCCCTGCCAGATCCTGCTCGTTACAGGCCAACTCAGACAAGGCTGTCAGTTTTGTTGCATGCGATGCTTCCCGGATGACCTCAACATAGGCAGTAACCGGACTCGCTTGATCTGACATGCTGGCCTCCATCGAAAGAATTCATCCTGGATCAGTTTGACCGGATTTAAAAAGAGGCGGCCGGCTGAGCGACCGCCCAATGGGATTATACAGGAAATTCCAGTCTTCACACCAGCGCTTCCGGCATGGAACCCTTCCGGGTTTCATAGCCTGGAGCGCTGTCGTGATGGTTCAGTCCACTCAGGCGGGTAGAAGCCCTTTCGCGGCCAGTTCGGCAGCTACTTCCGGCATTCCAAGTGCTTCCAGAGTCGCCTTGGTGGGTGCTCCGGTCTTCTCATCCCACCCAAAAGCCTTGTACACCAGACCACGACCCTTTTCCATATCTTCCTGGGTCATTCGGTCGGTACCTTTGGTGAATTGCGGGATTTCCTTGCCGTTCTTGTCCTTGGTAGCTGTAATAACCCATGAAGTTGTCTGGTCATGCTTGTTCCGCATGTCGGCAGTACCCATGGACCTGATAGTCAGGGCCCGGAACAGGGTAAATGTGCGTGTTGCTGCCCTGTCCAGATCTTCTTTGGTCATCGGGATACCAGTGACCAGGGAATAGAACTTGGCTTCCAGGGCGGTATCACCGCGATAATTACGGGACTTCAGGGGACTGAAGGCCATGGGCCACATCCAGTTGCAGAGCGTAAGGGAGTTGTGCAGCATGGTTCGGGTAAGGGCCCATTTGACGAAATTGGCCTTGCCCTGATTCATTGGTGTGTAATCCATGGGTCCGTCGATGGCATCAGGAGTACCGAATTCTTCAGCAGCCACCTGCTTGAGCAACTCAAGAGGAACACCAGCCGCACCGAAGTTCGAGTGACTGTGGTTCTGGGCATCGCGGTTGGAGAAACAGGAGACCAAAGCGCCTACCTGTGACTGGGATTCGTTGGCGTGGTGTACAGGATACCCGAGCTTTGACCACAGCTTGTTCTTGTCGTAAGCCCAATATTCTTCACCGAGGTTCCAGCGCTTATCAATCCAGTATGAACCGTCTGCAATATGCCAGAGTTCACCCTTCTTGTTAGCCACCCGGTCATAGAAGTCAATCAGGAAAGCGGGATCGCCTTTTTCCAGGAGGTCCCATGAGATGGATGCATATTCGTCCGCAGGTAGTACTTTCTTGAGGATTCCGTGGGTATAGGTCCAGTTGAGGTCACGGCCCATCTGGCCATAATTGCACCATACGCCGTAGTCATCGGCCAGGTGGGATCCCAGGGTCTTGGAGATCATGGACTGCTCGCCTTTTTCCTGGCCTGGCAGGTCCGGTGTACCCTTGAACATGATGCCATTGGGACCAGAATATCCCACGCACGTGTTTGATACATTGGGGTCTATGCCGTATCGTTCCTCAAGCTGGGGAATGCGCACCTGACTATGGCAACGGATCGGACAATGGGCGCAACCACCCATGCTCACGGTATATTTTTCTGCAACTGCTCCAAGATCCTGGAAGCCTTTGTGGGTGCGAAGTCCGACAGACTGCATGTCTTCGGGATAACATTCACCGGTCTCCACAGGCGGATTGGCAGCGCCCCAGTACAGACCCTTTTTTGCGGTCCAGCGGCTGCCGGAGGCAGTATACTCAGCCCAGGGATGGGGGAACCGGGGAACCACATGCTGGTTGTTGGCTCCAATGATGGTCATCATGTACTTGTCAAGGGCCATGAGCTCTTCCGGCCTGGCGGCTACCTTCACCGAACCAGTACCTTTGATGGCAATTGCCTTGAGATTCTTGGAACCCATGACACCGCCGTGGCCACCAGCTGAATGTGAGGCTCCGGTACGGATGACAGACAGATTCAGCTGGTTCTCACCGGCAGGCCCGATCATGGCTATTTGTGCTTCCTTGCCCATCTGGCTCGAGATCATGGCCATGGCATCGAACATGCCCTTGCCCCAGACCCAGCGACCATCTTCCAGCCAGACTTTGTCGTCTTCTATGCGGAGCCAGACCGGCTTCGCACTTTTTCCTTCAACGACAATCAAATCCCAACCAGCATATTTCATCTCGACGGAGAAATATCCGCCCATGTGTGAACTGGAAACGGAGTGGTCGGGGTTGGATGGTAGGAGGCTGGTTATGTTTGTTCTGCCGGAGCAGGGTACGCCGGTACCGCACAGGGGGCCGGATCCAAATATAATCTTGTTTTCCGGTGAGAATGGATGCGTGCCTGCCGGCACCTCATCCCACATGATTTTCATCGACATGCCTTCGCCGCCGATGAAATCCTTGTATTTCATGGTGTCATCGGTCCAGATTTTTCCTGTCGTGAGATCCACACGGAGTATCTTGCCGGTATATCCAAAAGTATTGGTCATAATGTGTTCTCCTCTTCAGTTCAGGCGCTTGCGCCACTGACAGCCGTGGCACCGCTGGTCGCATCGGTTCCGAAGAGAAGGGCCTCGGCCTCTTCCCATGGGTAGAACTTGATGGCGCCGGTCGGGCAGTTCTTGGTACAGTTGGGATCGCCATCGCAAAGCATGCACTTGGTTGAAACCTTGGTTTCGGGATCGAGCGTGGCTATGCCCCAGGGACAGGCATCCTGGCATGCGCCGCAAGAAACACACCGGTCCACGTCAACGACACGGGCACCTGTGGTCGGGTCTGCGGTAATGGCTCCAACCGGACACGCCATGCCACAGGCAGGATGGGAACACTGGCGGCACGTATCGGCTACTACCAGGAAGTTACCCATCTGGCCATTTGCCTTGGCATAAGCAGCAGACACACCGAGTTTGCCGTATTGAAGATTTCTTGAGACCTTGATGCGGGAAATGAACGCAGAGCCTTTGCCGTCATTCCGGACCGTACAAGCCGCTTCACAGCGCCTGCAACCTACACACCTGTTTGGATCATGGACAATGGCACCAGAAGACAGAGCCCAGACTTCGACCTTCCGGCCATCGGCGGTCTCCATCACTCCCATGCCCAGCGTCGTAGTTGCCAGCGCACCCAGGAAGCCTGCACCGGCAAGCTTCAGGAAGTCGCGCCTTGACGTGGAACGCTTCGAGCCGCTGTCTGCAGCGTTCTGCTTCGAATCCATATCGTACCCCCCTGCGGATTTTCATCCGCAAGAATTGGATAAAGGCGCTCCTTTCCGATGCCTGGAAAGGCGGGAGGCCTCGGAGATTTCTCACCGGACCCTCTAGGATGGGACAGACAGGCAGACCATAGGTCTGCCTGCCATCACATCCTTTAGACCGGCCCCCATAGCTACGGCAACGCCTTGACGACAGGGAGTAACGGTTCGGAGCAAAAGTTTCAAAGATCCCCAAGCCATTCAAGACTTGGATTGTCACTTATACTATGCTTAACCTATTAGGTCAAGAATAATCTATATAAAAATACTCAATATATAAATTTTTGTATATCTATTTTATCCAATGATCCCACAATTCGGCCAAGCGGGAATTATGCCTGGCCAACTCGTTTGCCAATTCCTTGGCACCTTTGAAATCGCGTTTGTCAAAACGCTCGGAGATCCGTCGTTCCAGAGTTTCTTTCTCTTTTTCCATCACCGCTATCCTATCTTCCAGTTCCATGTCAGCCTTGCTCCCACCCACTGCGGTATCCCGGTTCGTGGCAGTACCACGCCCCACTGCCTTACCCCGGCCTGCCAGTCCGGCGGCCCCAGCTCTTGATCCGTTGTAGACAGCGAGAGATCCAATATCACGCCAGTATTCCGCAAAACCACCCTCATATTCGACAAAACGCTTGCTGTCTATGAACACAACCCTGTCAGCCACTTTCTCCAGAAAATAGCGGTCATGGGATACCACAAGTACCGTTCCATCAAAATCTACCAGCGCATCCTCGACGGCCTCACGGGTTGGTATGTCCAGATGATTGGTTGGTTCATCCAGCACCAGAAAATTGGCTCTCAGGGCAGACGCCCTGGCTAATTGCAGTCGGTTCAGTTCCCCCCCGGACAGACTGGCAATGTTTTTGGACAGGTCATCATAGCCAAACAGGAACTTGCTGATGTGGGCAAACACCTCCGGTCTGGTTGATAGTATTTTCAGAAAGGCTTCCCCCAAGGTCTCCCCGGGGTCAAACACTTCCTGGTGCTGGGCGCAATAGCCAATGATCATGCTGGGACCAACCCGTATCTCCTTGTCATCCCAGGAACCACGGGCAACAAGATCACGCACAAAGCTGGTTTTGCCCGAACCATTCGGGCCCACCAGGGCGACCCGCTCGCCGTTCAATATCGTAAAACCCGAAGGCTCCAGAACAGAAACACCATCGTATACCTTGTCATAGCCATCCACAGCCAGTGCAAGGTCGGCCTTGGAAGCCTCGCCAAGGAAACTGACCGCAGCGTCCCGGTTCCCGATGTCCGGGCGTTCGGTTGCTTCTGCCTTTACCCGTGCAAGCTGGCTTCGCCTGGCCCGAAGACGCTTCCCCCAGGCAGGGTCCGGTCGTGACCGCGCAATCTCTGCAAAACGTCTGACCAATGCCTCCAGACGCTCTACCCGCTTCCGGTCAGCCTGCCAGTCCTGGCCTTGCCCCGCTGCACGTTGCAGCTTTTCAAGACGATAGGCTGAATAATTGCCAGCGTACCGTGTGAGTACGCTGGCTTCCAGTTCCAGCACCCCTTCAGCCACACGGTCAAGCATCCTCCGGTCATGGGACACCAGCAGAACCGCAAAAGGAAGCCCGCGGATAAAGTCTTCCAGCCAGGCCAACCCGGCAAGATCCAGATGGTTTCCAGGCTCATCCAGCAGCAGCAGGTCTGGCCTGATCCGCACCGCCCGAATAAGAGCCAGTACGTTCTTCTCTCCCCCTGACAGGGACAGCGCAGGCACTTCCGCACGGTCAGCAAGCCCCGCACGCTCCAAAAGCCGTGACGCTTCGATCTCAGCCTCATCGCCACCCTCGGCGTCATATTTCTCGCGAAGCAAGCCATATTGCACAACAGCACGTTCCGCTGCCCGCTGGTCTGTGGATCCCATCAGTTCAGCCAGGCTCTCCAGCTGTGCACGCAGGGCATACGCATCACGGCACACAAAATCCACCGCAGTCTCGGTTTCACCGAACTCGGGTGGTTTCTGGGGTACATACCCTATCCTGGCATGGGGATCCAGCCTGAGGGTCCCACGATGATCATCATCATGGCCCGCCAGTATCCGAAGCAGGCTGGTCTTGCCGCAGCCATTGCGTCCCACAAATGCTAGTTTTTCACCAGGCTCCACAGAGAAAGACACATCTTTGAAAACCGGATCCCCACCAAAATCCTTGCCCAGAGCAACAACCTCCAGTAATGGCATCATCTGTCCTTTCCAACCCGTAACCCCACCCCAACCACAACTGCCTGGAATTCAAAAAGCCGCGCAGTCCTGTAGGGGCCGCGCGGCTCGGGTTTCAGATATTTAAAATATCAAATATCTCTACATCCCGTTTCGAGCAGACCTATCCTGGCGTAGCCGGCACCACCTGTTGAGCGTACCGAGATGACAGTGGATAGTCTGTAAAAACCAGGAAGGCATGACATGAGCCGAGAGTACCATGAACAATCCACGCCGGCAAGACGCAAAATCCATGCAACAGATGATTTTTCAGAATGTCTGCCTTTGTCCTCTCCGGGATTGTGCCAGGCCTGCCTTTTCTACGATCAAGACCAGGACTATACTGAAGCCATGATATCCGACTACCTATTCTGTGATTGGGATGAAGCGCCTGCGCTCATGGATTTCGAGCGGCCCTATCTGGAAGCAATCCAGCGCTGTGCCGTGCTGCACGAGGCCATCACGGGATATGGACCCGATGGTGCCAACAATCCCAAGACCTGGCCTCTGGCCCTTGAGCTGTTCGCAACGGTTCCGGCCATAATCAATGTCACGCTCAACTATCATATATGCATCGGTCTGGGCATGCCCCTGCATCCAACCGAATACTTCGAGGTGGCTCCGGGGTCTCTGCCCCTCCATGCCTACCCCCCGGAAATGACCGAAAATGCCTTTTCACTATACAAGATGGCCATAGAGTTGGCAGTCTCCGCTTATGCCATGAAGCCCGACTTTCCAAGCAGAGCCAGAAAATTCACCGCCACCCTTCCTTCCAGCCTGGGAGCGTTCATCTATACATCCAAGGCCGACAAGTATACCTGGCGTGGTTCTGAACCAGCCAAGGTCAAATCCCTTGCCGACTCGGTATTGCGCCGTGGACGCCCCGAAATTGCCGTAGGTCTTGCCCATGGTTCAATCATGGCCGGACTATTGCTGGCCTGCATGATGGATTGCCGTTTGTGGTTTTTGCGTTTCAGCATGTTCAAAAGAAAGGATGTAAGGCCGGTAATAACCCCAATGGATGAGACCATGCTCCGTTCCTTTGGACAAGGTGAAGGGATTCTGGTCTTTGACGAGGATTCGGCATCCGGCACCACTCTGTCCCTAATGGCCGAGACCATAGGTGCCATAGCACCCAAGGCCAGGACCGGGTCAGTGATCCGCCATGCATCATCCTGTTTCAAGCCTGATCATGTCGGCCGTATCTGGTGGGACTGAAACTACGTTCAGAAGTCCAGACGCGTTCAGAAGTCCAAGCGCGTTCAGATGCCAAGCAGGCGTAGCAGTTCCTCGGGACTTCCAGCAGCCAGGATGTCAGCCCGACGTGTATCATCCCCAAGGGCGCGGCCTATGCCCGCCTGGAACTGCAGATGGTAGGTAGGATTTTTCCTGGGTGACACGGACAGTACGATGATATTGGTTGGTTGTCCATCAAGGGCCTTGAAATCCATCCCTTTACGCTTTATGCCAACCGCAGCCGACAGGGAGCTGACGCCATCTG
>MIBM01000103.1:0-2238 GCA_001830645.1 Spirochaetes bacterium RIFOXYC1_FULL_54_7 | reverse complement strand
CGATCGCCTTGGCTTCTGCCTTGTCAAGCGGTGCTGTCTCGTGTGAAACCTCATGCCGTATACTTGATGGATCAAAATCGTCTTTCAGCTTGCCAAAGCTCTGGTTCAGTGTGGCTACAGCGTCAAAAACCGCGGCCTGCAGAATGGGCAGGTTTTCATCAGTAGCCTGGGCAGTCAATCTGATACCTTCAAGGCGCATTGAAAAGCTTATTTCATCCTTCCGAACCAAGGCTATGCCGTTTTCTATATCCATAGTCCGCACGAAAAAACCTTCGGACTGAAGCTGGTGGGTCATGGTGTCCGTCACCAGGATCGCTACGTCATCCGATGGAAAGTCAAAATCAATCGTCCTGGAATCACCTCCGGAGGTCGGCTTCCGGGTTCCCGAGCCAGGCACCCTAAGCGCGGCGGTAAGGCCAAAAGGCGCTATCAAGGTGGTCAACAAGGTCATCATTATGGCCATGCCGAAGCTGCCCGGATCCAGTATGCCACCGGACACACCTATGCCTGCAATGATGAGAGCTACCTCACCCCTCGGTATCATGCCTGCGCCTATGCGTAAGGCTCCCCTGGCATTGAACCCGGCAAACAAGGCCGGTACACCACAGCCAACCAGCTTTGTAACAATACCCAGCGCGGTAAAGGCCAAGCCCCCTAAAAGCACCACCGGAGAAGCAAATTGCCGGACATCCACCAGCATTCCCATAACAGCAAAAAAGATAGGTACAAAGAACTCATACAGGACATGGATCTTTTCTATGATGATGTGGCTGATATCGGTCTTGGATAAAGAAAGGCCCATCACATAGGCCCCGATTATCATGGCCAGACCTTCCTTCTCGAAGAAACCGGACACTACAAGGGCAAGTCCCAGAGCCAGTATGGAAAAGGCACTGGCATGCTTGAAGCTTTTCAGGAATCCGGCAATACGCTTTGACAGGACCAGACCAATGACGGTGGCACCCAACCAGATACCAAAGGCCCTGGCGGCGATGACACCTACCCGGGACCATGCAATGCCAGCCGAACCGCCCAGGCTGGTAGCACTTGCTATACCAAGGACAACTGCCAGGACCACGATGCCCAGAACATCGTCAAAGACGGCTGCAGCCAGGATGGTAACCCCCTCGGGACTGTCCATCTTCTTTCGGTCCGACAATATCCTGGCTGTGATGCCCACACTGGTGGCAGTGGACATGATGCCAAAAAACAGGTTCCTGGGATCCATGAAACCGCCACCAAGTACCAGAACACCAAACAGATCGCCACCGGCAAAGGCCAGAATCACGCCGCCCAGGCCTACCAGACCACCTGCCAGTGAATACTTGATAAACAGACGCAGATCCGTTTCAAGACCGGATACAAATAAAAGGATTATGGATGCGATGGTAGCTATACCGTAAAGTTCAGGACTAACCGGGATGTCCATCGCGGGAGCCAGGGAGCCAAACAATCCATGGGGAAAGCCAGGAAGAGCAAGCCCACCCAAGGCAAAGGGGCCAATCACTATGCCTGCGGACAATTCTCCAAGCACGGTAGGAATTTTAAGCCTCTGGGCCAGGATGCCGCCAAGTTTCACTGCAAATAGTACTATGCCAACCTGGATGACCAAGGCTGTCTGGGTTTCGGCGTGGCTGGATCCCGATGCAAAGGCCAGAGCAGGGATAAAAACCATAATGCCAACAAGTAACAACAACTGCATTCTTTTCATACAAACCCCAATCAACCGCAACAAACGGTAATGATAGCGATATAATAAATAGAATATTAGAAATGCGCAAGACAGCAAATCAGAAAATTCCGGCCACTTTCTTGCGAATATGCCAGGCCTGGTGAGGCTTGTGCCTGAAATCCTCTGGGGTGCTTGCGGCGCTGATATCCAGGACGGTGGCCGATTCCATCAACAGGGGATCGAACTTCAGCCCTCTGGAGTTGGTAGAAAACAACAGATCGCCATCGCTTTCCAGAATAGCCAGACAGGATTGTACCAGTGCTGGCCAGTGGCGGTTTATATCCATGAAATCGTCCATTTTTTTTGAATTTGAAAAGGTAGGTGGATCAAGGATGATCAAACCATAGCGGTCGCCATGGACTTTTGCCTCTGAAAGGAACTTGGCTACATCGGCCCTGACACCTCGGTACCGGGCCAGGTCCAGGCCATTCAAGGCAATATTCCCGGCGGCCCAGGCCAGATAGGTATTTGACAGATCCACACCGCAGACCTCGCTTGCCCCGCCA
>MIBM01000102.1:13051-13193 GCA_001830645.1 Spirochaetes bacterium RIFOXYC1_FULL_54_7 | reverse complement strand
GACGACCTCGTCATACGGAATGTTTTTTTTCAGGAACCTGCCTGCCCCGGGATCACCCCGGGATGCCAGATTCATCATCCGCCACTCGTTCGGATCCATGTCCAGGGCAGATGCACAGTCTCTGGCCATGCGTTCAATACCG
>MIBM01000102.1:1486-13042 GCA_001830645.1 Spirochaetes bacterium RIFOXYC1_FULL_54_7 | reverse complement strand
GTGGATGAGCCCATGCCGGCATAAGCGTCCATAGGAGGCAGATTGGTGTTTATCGACCTGGCGCTTACCCTGAAATTCGGGCATGAATACACCCCAGAGGCCAGAAGGGCCGACCGTGCCGCCAGTTCTTCGGCTAGTGGACTGCGGGCTCCGACATTGATGGCTATCCGTACATCCATGCCCAGCAGCTGTCCTTCGGCATTCATACCGATACGGTAGGATGCCAGGACAGGCGCTCTTTTTGTCGTGTACATGAAGTCTTCGAAGCGCGAGAGGATCAGGACGGCAGGCTTGCCACACAGCATGGATACCAGGGCAGCCTGGCAGGCTATCATGGATGGATACCAAAGCTTGCCGTCCAGATGGGGGCCTGTCATTACCGGAAGCACGATCACTTCATCTTCCTTGACAGCAAGGGACCGTGCCACAGCCTGTCTCACCTGGAAAGGCCATTGGGTGGCAGAGTGGATCTTCAGCTTGTCATAGTCAAAGACAGCGGAAGCCCGGTGCGTTTCAGGGTAATAATGATAATGGGCACCCAGTCTGAAATCCCTTTCAACCACCAATTCGGCCTTGCCCAAGGCTTCATCGACATCGCCGCCTTCCAGGAGGCTGCTTGCGGCTATCCGGGAAGAATCCCAGGTTTCAAACCCGAAGACTGCTGGTTCCTCGTCTATTACCAGCCGGGTAAGCCTGACCGCTTCGGCTACCCGTTGCTTGTCTGGTCCGGCGATAAGGGCAATGGGCTCTCCCCGATAGGAGACGCGTCCTGGTGCCAGGATCGGGATGGAAACGCCGAACAACTCGATATCCGGAGAGCCCGGAAAATCCTCAGCGGTAAAGCTTCGGTAGTCCCGAGGCAGGTGGGGTATGTTGATGGACTTGATGACGCCTTTTGATACCGGAGATCGTATGGTTGCCACGTGGAGGGCGTGATCCGGAACCGGTTTGCCGCCGATCATGTCGGGATTGTTCATTTCCGGCCGGATCCGACTGCTTCCAGGACGGCATCGGTTACCCGACGGGCATCATCCTCTGTCATTCCCTGCCAGATGGGTAGGCTCAGGGTAGCTTCATACATCGCAACTGCGTTCGGGAAATCTCCGGGAGCCAGGGAATACCGCTTTGCATAATAGGGCATGAGGTGCAGGGGAATGAAGTGCATCGATGCCCCTATGCCCTTGTCGGCCAGGGTTTCTATAAGGGTGTCCCTATCGATGCCAGTGAGTGCTGGATCCACGCGTAGGGAATACAGGTGCCAGGCATGGTTCGGGGCTTCCGGAGGCAGGCCAAGGCCAGGTGTTCGGGAAAAGGCTTTGTTATAGATGGCGGCGGTCCTTTTCCTCTGTTCCATGAATGTCTCCGCCCGACGCAATTGCACCCGCCCGATGGCAGCAAGGATATCAGGCAGGTTGTACTTGAAACCTGCTTCGCTCACTTCGTAGCGCCAGGATGCCTTCCTCGCAGTATAACGGTCCCAGACTGCACGGTCGATACCGTGCATCCTCATGAGGCTCATGCGTCTGGCCAGCTTTTCGTTGGCGGTTACCACCATGCCGCCCTCCCCGGTGGTTATGGTCTTGGTGGCATAGAACGAATAGACTCCCAGCTCACCCAGGGTCCCGGCAAAACCCTGTGAGGTCATGACCGGAAAGGCGTGGGCTGCGTCTTCAACCACCGTACAACCATAGCGTTTGCCGAGGGTTGTGATGGCATCCATGTCGCAGGGAAGCCCCCCGATATGTACGGGAATTATGGCGCGGCAGTTGCGGGTACCTGCCAGAAGGCGTTGCAGTTGGTCTGGATCCAGGTTGTATGATCCGGGGGCGGTGTCGCTGAAGGCCAGCTCGGCCCCCAGATGGCGGACCACCGCGGCGGTGGAGGTGAAGGTGTAGGGGCTGGTTATCACCACGTCGTCCTTGCCTATGCCTGCGGCCTCAAGGGCCAGGTGGAGTCCACTGGTAGCCGAATTGACAGCCAGGGCAAAAGGAACTCCGACATATGCAGCAAATTCCTTCTCGAAAGCCAAGGCCTCTGAGCCGGTTGTCAGCCAGCCGGAACGCATGATGCGCAGGACGGCTTCTTCCTCCTCCGGTCCTATGGATGGCCGGGCAAAGGGCAGGAAATCAGTATTCCGGTTCATCGGTTTTTTCCTCTACACTCGGGATCCAGGTACGCAGGGTCTCCCGCAGGTAGCGGCGGTTCCGGTATGCTTCTGGCCTGGCTGGGTCATAGGTGCAGGCAGGCTTCAGTTCCGCCAGTATGGCAGGGAGCTCGGGATCTGCGTCTTTGCGGACCAGACGGTTTATCCGTGGAAAGTCAGTGGCTTCCAGGGTTTCGTTGTCGGCCACCAGTTTTTCCTCAAGACGTTCTCCAGCACGCAGTCCTATGTAATCGATCTGGATGTCTTTGTCTGGTTCGAAGCCTGAAAAGCGGATGACCTGCTCCGCGAGTTCACGTATGTAGATGGCTTCTCCCATATCCAGAAGGTAGGATTCACCGCCGCCACCTACACCGCCAGTCTTCAGCACCAGGGAACAGGCCTCGGGTATGGTCATGAAATAGCGGCGGGCGGCTGGATCGGTCACCGTAACCGGCCCGCCCTGGGCTACCTGCTTCATGAACAGGGGTAGTATGGATCCCCTTGAGCCCAGGACATTGCCGAACCGTACCACCATGTAGTGGCAATCGCGCCCTGCTTTTGACTGGGCGTTCATGACGATGCGCTCCGAAAGGTGCTTGGAGGCTCCGTAGGTGCACAAGGGCTCCACAGCCTTGTCGGTGCTGACCAGCACGAAGCGGCGAACACCGGCCTCCAGGCTCGCCTGGCACAGATTCAGGGTGCCGAATACGTTGTTCTCCATGGCGGCCACTGTGTTGGCTTCCATCAGGGGGACGTGCTTGTATGCGGCAGTATGGAAGACTACATCGGCCTTCAGCCGCTTGAGTATGTGGGTTACATACTGGGCGTCCTTCAATTCGCCTATGACCGGGACAATGGCGGTGGAAACCCCGACGCCGCCGGCCTGGAGTATCCGCAGCTCCCTGTCTATCTGGTAAATCGAATTCTCGCCATGGCCAAAAAGATAGAGGCGCTCGACTCCTGCAGACAGGAGCTGTCTGGCAAGCTCGGAACCTATCGAGCCACCAGCTCCGGTGATGAGTACCCGTCGGCCACGCAGCCACCGGATGCTCTCCTTGAGGCCTATGGCTACAGGGCTACGCCCGAGTAGATCCTGGGGATCTATCTCCCTGGTCTGCACAAGGTGGGCATCGCCCTCGACTATCTGGGCCACGCTTGGCAGTATACGGATACGCGCAAAACCGGCCCGCTTCAGGAGGAAATACAGATCCCGGATCAGTTCGCGGGAAGCGCTCGGGATGGCAATGATGGCTTCGTCTGCAGGTGTGCGGGCCAGGAGGTTTACCACATCCCGGATTGGACCCAGGACGGGCACACCTTCTATGCTCCGGCCGACCTTTTCCGGATTGTCGTCCAGGAAGGCTACGATGGTACCGAAGACGCCTTTTTGCCTTATTTCCTTGGCAATCGAAATGCCGGCAAAACCGGCACCGAGGATATAGATTCTGGGGTTTTCAAGGCTGTTGCCCATGTTCGCTGCCGGATCCTTTCGATGAACGGTCGAGGATCTCGAAGGACAGATCTATCAGGAAGGAAGATTCGCACATATCAAGGCTGACCTTGGCGCGACCCTTCCTTTTGTTGATCTTGACGATTGATCCTTCCAGTCCTTTCAGGGGGCCTTCGATGACGACTATCCGCTCGTTTTCATCGAAAACGACCTTCGATGTATCGGCCACTTTGCCAAAGGACATGAAGTGGGCAAGTATGCGACGGTCCTTTTCCTGTATGGGTTTCGGATCCCCTGTGGAAGGGAGCAGGCGTACAAAGTATTTGGTGGAGCGGATGATCCAGCGCAGGGCTGGATCGATGGTGCCTTCCGGTATCGGGATGAATACATAGCCTGGGAAAACAGGACGTTCTTCCTTTTTGATCTTGCCGAGCTTTCGTATCTGCATGGTCCGCTTTGGCACAGCGATACTGGTCTGGCAACGGGAGTCTTTGGCGAGGCGTTCGGCATAGTCGCTTTCGTGGCCTGTCCACACCTGTACGGCGTAATAATCCATGATTCCCGGGGTCCTCCGTCCTGCCGGCCGGGCTGGCCTGGACTTGGCCTGATTTTTTTAGCATGAAGCTGGCTCCGAGGGCAAGGGTGTGGACTTTCCTTGTTTCAAGTCGGCTCTGGAATGCGCCGATAT
The DNA here is from genome assembly GCA_001830645.1 of Spirochaetes bacterium RIFOXYC1_FULL_54_7. Taxonomy (GTDB): domain Bacteria; phylum Spirochaetota; class Spirochaetia; order Treponematales; family UBA12059; genus MIBM01. The sequence goes on along the minus strand of MIBM01000102.1, from coordinate 8,761 downwards.
GATGAACGGGAAGGACTACGAATGAAGAAATTATTGATAGCTATGATGCTTGCATCCATTGTTTCGGCAGTATCGGCCCAGACGCTTCGCGTGGTCCTGTGGTATGAGGCCGACCCCAGGTTGCCGGAAGAGCTAGCCCTGGAGTTGTCGGAAGCCGTCATCCAGGGTGCCCTTGATGCCTGTTTTGAAAGTGGTGTGATTGGAACCAATGACAGGCCACAGGCTGGCAGCTTGGTCACCACCCTGGCCTACAAACCAGGCAAGGAATCAATAGAAGGTTTTGTGGATTATGAATTGGTGGTGTTCGCCGACCTCATGAAAAACGGAGCCAATTACAAGGCGCCTGATTGCACCTACCGCCTGATACGGGTGTCCGGTCTGGCCACCCGGTATGAAGCTGTACTGCCGGCACTGCCGGCAGCTTCTGCAGTAAAAGCCGATGTGGACAAGGTCTGTATGCTTATGGGTGCTGAAATGACAAGGACTAGTTTGCGGGGCCGGTAGGCCGCCTGGAGGGATAAATGGATAGAATGAAGAGAATCATGGCCCTGTCTGTTTCCATATTGGCCGTCGCCCTGCTGGCGTCGGCTTCATCATGGGAAGGTAGTGCGATGATGGGTTCCTACGGCGACTTTCCACCCGGTGGATATTTCGCAGCCTGCAATTCCTTCCCCCGCAATACTGCCGTCGAGGTGACCAATCTTGAAACCGGGAAAACCGTAACGGTTATAATCGTGCGCGGTCTGGATAATCCCGGGGTGTTCATGATGGTGTCAGCCGAGGCGGCAGAGGCTCTTGGTCTACGCCAGGGCAAGATTGCCAGAGTCAGGGCTGTAGAACCGCGGAGTGTGTCATCCCTTGCACCATCCTCGGGTTCCAGGAAAGCCTTGGATGCCGACTTCAATCCACGTCTGCTCGCAGCCGAAGAACTGGAACGGATGGGCTATGATATTGTCGAGACTCCTGTCGAGACTCCTGTCGAGACCGAAACTGCCCCTGAACTTGGTACTGAAACCGTTGAAGTCACACCTGAAGCAGCACCTGAAGTCATCGAACCCATTCCGCCTGTGGTTGCCCCGCTACCGATTGAGCCCTTGGAAGAGGGACCCCAGATGGTGCAGGACCTTGTCAGACCCGAACCGGCGACTCCCGAAGCTGAAACGGTTCCTGTGCCGAGTCCCGAGGCTCCCCGGGTTACTGCTGCTGAACGGCCCGAGGCCATCAACGGTGGCAAACCAAAACCGGTTCGGACTGTGGTACTACCTGAATTGCCTGAACCCGAGGCTCCCTCTGCCTTGGCTATCGTTGCACCCTTGCCGATCGAAAACGAACCGGTGCCAACCGAAGCTCCTCCAATTGAAGTGTCAGGTCCAGAAATACTGGCCATGACCCTGCCTGTTCCGGATGAGACACCGATCCGGGTAAGCCCCTCCCCGGTGCCAAAACGCTTCGAGGCTCCGGCAGCGCTACCTGATGTGCTGGACAGGTCCAGGACGCCGCAATTGGTTCCGGAACCTATACAACTGAGTCTTGTCGAACCTCAGGCGCCTGGTCCTGAAGGTTTCGTCGCTCTGCCCCTTGAGACTCCGACCGCCAGCGATACTGATACCGGGCTGGCTCTGGTGGAACCAGAAGTCGAGACAGAGGAAGGCGCAACGGCGGAAGAACTTGGTTCTCCATCTCTTACCGGAGAAGCTGGATCCTTTGCTCTGGCCGAGCCTGGTGCCATGGCAGCGGATGGAGCGGCGGATAGAGTGGTGGCCCACGAACTCCTGATGCCACCTCGGCGTGGCGGTGTTGCCTTGGCCTCACTGGCCTGGCCGGAACTGGAAGCCGACGAGATACCCGATGTCGTGCTCGCCCGGCTGACGGAACCGGTCCAGCTGGTTCCAGCGACCAGTCTGGCAGAGGGGGAAGTCATCTTCCCTTATACCGGGATGCCCTCTGCTGTTGCCCTGGAGACACCATCTTTTGGTGCAGCTGAAACCAGGATAGCCTTGGCCGCTCCTGAGGTTGAAGCAGTTGACCAAGCAGAGGTCCTGGATCCCGCGGCTCCGGGAACGTTGGCATCCGATGTTGATGTTGAACTTGCCGAAGCTGATATCGCATCCGAGGCTCCCGTAATCGCGGAGCGTACGGCCCCTGCTGTGGTAGGTGATGACACCCCGGTGGCGGAGGATAGTCCCGAGGTGGAAGTAGATGCCCCTGGAGAGGTGATTGTTGTACTCGAACCAACCGATCTGAGGCCGCCGGTCATGGATGCTCCTGTTGTAGCAGAGCAAGCACCGGAGGTAGAAGACACCGCTCCTATTGAACAGGCTCCAGCCAGCACTGCAGGGGTTCCTGCTCCTGCAACGGTGGCACCGGTTTCTCCTGCTGCGTCAGTCAGGCCGGCCATGGCCACCGGTTCCCTTGAAAAGGGCAGGCATTACATACAGGTTGGGGCTTACCGTACCGAAGCGGTTGCGGCCGAGACTGTATCGGTACTCCGTATGGACTATGTGATAGTGCTGGAAACACCAGCAGGTTCCAGCGCCAGGATCTGGAAGATTTTTGTGGGGCCTCTGGGCAGGGATGAAAGCGGCATGGCCTTGCTCCGGGTGCGGTCTCTTGGCTTCAAGGATGCGTTTCTTAAAATCGGAGGCTGAAGGGACGATCCATGGATATTGACAGCAGGGCAGACGAACTGGAATCACTGATAGGTCAACACCAGGATCTGTACTACAACGGCCACCCGGCAATCAGTGATGCCGAGTTTGATGCCCTGTGGGATGAGCTGACCAAGCTTAGGCCCGGGAGTCCAATCCTGGTCAGGGTAGGACAGGACGCAGTTGACGGCTTTCCGAAGGCTGCCCATGTGTTGCCCATGGGCAGTCAGGCCAAGGCTGCGGATCCTGAGGAGTTCCTGGCTTGGTGTGCCAAGATCCGCCACCCGGAATATGTAGCCGAACTGAAGATGGATGGCGCAAGCATAGAACTGCAGTACGAAGAGGGGATGCTTGTGCGGGCTGTCACCAGGGGTGACGGTCTTGTCGGGGATGATATTACACCGAATGCAAAGCGCATGGCCGGTGTGCCAGGTCGCTTGCCTCAGCCCTGGAGCGGGGCGGCGCGTGGTGAAGTACTGATGACCAGGCAGACCCTGGCACGCTATTTTCCGGACAAGGCCAATTGCCGTAATGCAGCCAATGGCATCATGAAGCGCAAGGACGGGATCGGAGCCGAGCGTCTCGAGGTACTCTGCTATGATGTGGCGCCTCGGGGCGCTTTTGACCGGCCTGGCCCTGGCACTCTGGATCTTTTCGAAGGCCCCCGGATTCTACCGCCTTTCGATGATGAAATAACGAAGATGGAATGGCTTGCTGCCACAGGTTTCAGGACGGTTGCCTACGAAGTTTTCACCGAGCCCTACGAGGTTGTTGATTACCGTGCCCGGGTGGTAGCCGGTCGGGATGCCATGGACCATGATATAGATGGACTGGTGGTCAAGGGGCGGCGGGTAGACTTGGAAGACATGCGCAGGGCCAGGCCGGAGCGGCAGATTGCCTTCAAATTCCCCCTTGAACAGGCGGTGAGCACCCTCATCGATGTCGAGTGGAGCGAATCAGGTGCCACTTTCACTCCAATAGCCATTGTTCAGCCCGTCAGGATTGCCGGAACCACCGTGCAGAGGGCCAACCTGGCCAATACCAATACGATACGGGGTATGGGACTTCGCATAGGCAGTCGGGTGATCGTGGTTAAGCGCGGCGAGATCATACCCAAGATAGAGGGGCTGGTAGAAGACCTGCCTGATTCTCGTGAAATTCTGGCCCCCCAGGCCTGTTCATGCGGAGCTGTCCTGATCGACGAAGGCACCAGGCTGTATTGCCCAAACCGCGACTGTCCGAAAAAAGCCATCCACCGTCTTGAAAAGTGGCTGTCGGTGCTGAACATAATGGAGTTCGGTCCCGCTATCCTCAGGCGCTTGTTCGATTCCGGCAGGGTGGTTTCCATTGCCGATCTTTACACCCTGGAGCCTGAAGAACTGGCGTCGTATGAGCGTATGGGGGCTACCAGTGCCGGGAAGGTCATCCAGAACCTAAGGAGCAGGAGCACTGTATCCCTGGCGGATTTCATTGCTGGTTTTGATATAGAAGGCATAGGTGTGCTTATGGTGGAAAAGGCGGCGGCAGCGGGATTTGATACCTTGGAGAAGTTGCGAAACGCTCCGTCCGAAGTACTGTCCGGTATCGACGGCTTTGGGGAGATTACCGCCAGGGTCATCTCTGACGGCCTGAAAGAGCTGGCAACTGCCATGGACAAGGTTCTGGCCACTGGTGCCCTGAGCATACGTTCTGCCGACGCTTCGGCTGGTCCTCTGAGCGGCAAGAGTTTTTGTTTTACCGGTGAACTGCTTTCCATGAAGCGACCCATGGCCGAGGCCAGGGTAAAAGCCCTTGGGGGATCAACCCGTTCTTCGGTTGCAAAAGGCCTGTCCTATCTGGTTACCAATGATCCAAAATCGGGTTCCGGCAAGAACCGCAAGGCCATGGAACTGGGCATTCCGGTGATAGGGGAGGATGAGTTCCTGGCTATCCTGGATGGCAAAGCTCCTGGTCGTTGAAACACCCTTGATATTCGGATACACTCCCATAGTCAACGTAAGGCGGCCTGGCGTCGCCCGGTAAGACTGGTGCCCCTGGCAATCCGTCTAGCCGAAAATGAGGCCCGGGAGTACCCATGAAACAGATCAGGGAAGCATGGAAGACGGCCGTTGCGGCCGGAATAGCCGATATACTGCGGGAAAAAGGTCTTGATGCCGGAATGGCAACAAGCTCTGCCATCGTATCCGAGACCCCTCCAAAACCGGACATGGGTGATATAGGTTTCCCGATGTTTGCCTGGTCCAAGCCCCTTCGCATGGGCCCTCCCCAGATTGCACTGTTGCTGGCAGATAAACTGGCAGCGGCTGATACCCCGGCGGGTACACCCAAGGCAATTGGCCCCTACCTGAATGTCTTTCTGGACCGGGTTTCCACCTCGGCCGAAGTAATGGCCTCGGTTGCCGGAGAGGGCTACGGGAAATCATCATCCCTGGCCGGCACCCGCATCATGATCGAGTTTTCCAGTCCCAACACCAACAAACCCCTGCACCTTGGCCACTTGCGCAATGATGTGCTTGGAGAGAGCACTTCACGCATACTCAAGGAAAATGGTGCCGAGGTACTCAAGATAAACCTGGTGAACGACCGGGGCGTACATATCTGCAAGTCCATGTTGTCCTACATGGCCTATGGTGGTGGCCGAACCCCTGAGGACGAGGGCAAGAAGCCTGATCATTTTGTGGGCGACTATTATGTAAAGTTCAACGACCTCAAGAAGGCCGACCCACAGGCGGAGGAGAAGGCCCAGGAAATGCTGGTCAAATGGGAAGCCAGCGATCCTGAGGTCATGGATCTCTGGAAGCGTATGAATGAATGGGCCGTGGGTGGCATACGCAAGACCTACGAGCGCACAGGCATCAGTTTTGACAAGTATTATTTCGAGAGCCAGATCTACCTGACCGGCAAGGAAGAAGTCCTCAAGGGCCTGGAAAACGGTGCTTTCTTCAAGGCTGAGGATGGCTCGGTCCGCATAGACCTGTCGCCCCTCGGCCTGGAAGAAAAGGTACTTCTCCGTAAGGATGGCACCTCCATCTATATGACTCAGGACATAGGCCTGGCTATACACCGCCATCATGACTGGCCTTTCGATCGTCTGGTCTATGTGGTGGCCAACGAGCAACAATACCACTTCAAGGTACTTTTCCACATACTCGAGCGTCTGGGCTACGAATGGGCCAGGAACCTCTTCCACCTCTCCTATGGCATGGTGAACCTGCCGGAAGGACGGATGAAGACCCGTGAAGGCACTGTGGTCGATGCCGATGCCCTCCTTGAATCCCTGAAGGAAATTGCCCTTGAGGAGATACAGGCCAAGGGCAGGGAAGAAGCCATGGGCGACGCGGCGGAAATAGCCGAGAAGATTGCCCTCGGTGCAGTGCATTATTACCTGGCCCAGGCTACGCCGTCCAAGGATATGGTCTTCAATCCAAAGGATTCCCTGTCCTTCAATGGTGATACCGGCCCGTATATCCAGTATATGGGTGCGCGTATTTCAAGCCTGTTGCGCAAGCGCGACAAGGGTGAGGGCAAGGCTCCCGGTGGCACTGTCCGGCCGGAACTGCTGGCCGGAGACGCTGAATGGGAACTGGTCCGTCGGGTAGCCCAGTATCCCGAGGTCGTTGAGCAGGCGGGGTCAGAGTATAATCCTGCCCTGGTGGCTGCCCACATGTATGACCTGGCCTCGGCTTTCTCCCGGTATTACCATGACAATCCCATCCTCAACTGTGAGGATGCGGATACAGCCGCCTCCAGGCTGGCTCTGGTCGCGGCGGTACGGACCGTACTGGTCAATGGCTTGGGCTTACTTTGCATCCCCTTTCTGGAGGCAATGTAAGAGGAACTGGCCGCCAGGATGCAATTCCGGGCCCTCTGCATAGGGACTCAGGTGGGAGGGGGCGTCAAGGTTGACATCGCCCCTTGTCGCATAGTATAAAATTGCGCCGGTACCCACAGTACTGGACGCAAAGCTGCGTTCGTCGAACGCGGCAACCGATACGGTACGCGTCGGTCGCAAGGGAAGCCCCGTCCCCGCGGCCTCGTTATACGGAACACAAGAGGTTCACAGCATGTATGCAGTGGTAGAAATCAAGGGTAAACAGTATCGCGCCGAAAAAGGCGCTGTCATCAAGGTAGATCGTATGGAAGGCGAAACCGGCACTGCCGTGGATTTTGCCTCTGTCCTCATGGTCTCCGGTGATACCATCAAGGTCGGCGCTCCCTACGTGGCCGGCGCTTCAGTGAAAGCCACCATCAAGGACCAGGTCAAAGGTGACAAGATCATTGTCTTCAAGTACAAGTCCAAGAAGAACTACAGACGCACCCAAGGCCATCGCCAGCAGTATACCATGCTTGCGGTAGAGGAAATCGTCGTGGCATGAGGCCACAGGGGGCTTGAGGCTACGGCCATGGAAGTAAGGGTTTCCTTCGATTCCAACGGCATAGTAAGTCGTGTGGAGGCGAGGGGGCATGCAGGACCGGAACCAGCTGGTTCCAATCCTGCGTGTGCGGCAGCCACGATTCTTTTGAGGACGGCTTACGAGACTTTGTCTTCCACCCCGGGGGTCCAGGCATCCGGCGTGGCACCTGCGCCTGGGGATCTTCACTTCATAGTGAAGCAGTACCCGGCTGG
>MIBM01000102.1:0-1425 GCA_001830645.1 Spirochaetes bacterium RIFOXYC1_FULL_54_7 | reverse complement strand
CGTCGAGCGGGAATATCCCGGCAAGATTCATGTGATCACAGACGGTGAACGGAGGAAATGATGCCACATAAAGGTGTAAACGGACGCGATTCCAACGCGAAGCATTTGGGCGTAAAGGCATACGGTAATCAGGTAGTGCAGGCTGGAACCATCCTGGTGCGCCAGCGCGGCACCAAGATCCATCCTGGGCTCAACGTGGGAATCGGCAAGGACGACACGCTTTTTGCCCTCACTGATGGCAAAGTATTCTTCAAGGAATTCCGCGGACGCACCTTCGCAGGCATCGAAGTCCTGGAGGCTTGACGACGCGTTCCGGCCGGCGTAGTTCGCTTGCAGGTACGGGTGGATTCCTCAGTACGACCGCCGGATGCGCCAAACGCGCCTGCCGGCGGTTTTTTTCTATTGCGGGCTTGGAGGCCCGTCAAACCGAATGATAAAATTCGCCGATGAAACCACCATTACTGTCTCCTCCGGCAAGGGCGGCAATGGCTGTATCGCCTTCAGGCGAGAGAAATATATCCCTCTTGGAGGCCCGTCCGGTGGCGATGGCGGGCGAGGCGGAGATGTGATCTTTGAAGTCCGCCGCAACCTCAGAACCCTGGCGCACATGCGCTATGCGCATAACTTCAAGGCAAAAAACGGGCAGGACGGCATGGGCCGCGGCAAACACGGCTCGGATGGCCTGGATGTGATAATACCCCTTCCTCCAGGTACGGTTATCCGGGATGCCACCACCGGTGAGCTCATAAAGGACTTCGGCAAAGACGCAGAAGAACCCTGGACCTACCTCAAGGGTGGCAATGGTGGCTGGGGCAACGTGCACTTCAAGTCCAGCACCAACCAGGCTCCGCGTATAGCCCTGCCCGGCAAACCTGGCTTCTCGGTGGAACTGAAGGTAGAACTCCAGCTCATGGCCGATATAGGCTTTGTCGGCTTTCCAAATGCAGGAAAATCAAGCCTTCTTGATCGTTTCACCAATGCCAGGCCGAAGATAGCGCCGTATCCATTCACCACCAAGATCCCGAACCTCGGGGTCCTTACTGTTGGTGATCGGGATATCATCCTGGCAGATATACCAGGCATTATAGAAGGTGCCCACGAGGGACACGGTCTTGGCATACGCTTCCTCAAGCACATAGCCAGGACAGCGGCTCTGGCCTTCCTCATCGATCTTTCCGAAGATAATTACCTTGAGGCTTTTGATATTCTCATGGTTGAACTCCGGGGTTTCTCTTCCGAACTGGCTGACAAACCCAGGGTAGTGCTTGGAACCAAGACCGACCTGCCTGAAACCGGAGGCAGACTGGCCGAACTGGTTGCCGCCTTGCCATCCGAACGTGTCTTCGGAATGTCGGTCTTCAGCGGCGACGGCCTGGACCAGGTGTCCAAGGTTTTCCTTGGCTTTGTAACCGATGCCGAAAAGCC
>MIBM01000101.1 GCA_001830645.1 Spirochaetes bacterium RIFOXYC1_FULL_54_7 | reverse complement strand
TCCATTTCAAGACTGTCCCAAGCGGTGACGGGCCCGGTAACCCAGAAGGCCATGGGTATACTTCGCAGGCTTGTTGCCACCTACGAGGAATCCGAAGACATGATCAACATCGGCGCCTACGTAAAAGGCTCCAATCCTGCAATAGACGAGGCTATTTCAAAGCGGCAGGCCATCGAGGAGTTCCTCATACAGGCTGTGGAAGAGCAATCGACCACCGTGGAAACCCTCAGGAGACTCGGTGAAATTGCGGGTCTCTCCATCCCCTCTGCAGAGATAGGGGCGTATGATCATGGTTCAATGGCTGTGGTCCTAGGTGCAGGGTTGACCTCTCCATGAAACGGTTTTTATTTGGCCTGGAAAAAATACTGGAACTCCGTGAATATCGTGAACGCATTGCAAAAGCTGTTATGGGCGAAAAGGCGGGTAAATGCACGATCCTGGAAATGGATCTTGAAGAAAATGCCCGCAGGACCCTGGTGGCAGGGCGGGAGCGCTTCCGCAGGGGCGGCAATTTATCGGATTATCTGGCTGGCGAGCATTATGCGCTCAGGCTGGGAGCCGAACGTGAAAGGCTCATGAAGGTACTGGTCATGGCTGAAGCCGAGCGGGAGCAGGCCAGACTTGCCTACATAGAGGCAAGTAAAAGCAAGGAACTGATAATAAAACTCAAGGAACGTGAGGAGGCTGGGTATTACAAAGCCGCCGCGCGGGATGAAACAAAATCGATGGATGACATCGCGGCAATGGCCCGTGCCCACGGGCTTGCCTCTGCCGCTGCGGGAGGATCATAAGCATGGCATCGTTCGGAAGGCAACGCGTCCTCGGCAGGATCGTGGTAATGCTCATGATCATCATCGCAATTCTCATCGGGGGATTGTTCTGGTTCGACTATCTCGGTGTACTGGATGTAAAAAGCCTGTTTTCACCAGCCCTGAAACTTGCCGGCGTGCCTGTGCGGACCGGCGAGGCCCTTCCATCCGATTCTCCGACCCTGCTTGAAGACGAACGGCTAGCCAAACAGTTGGCGTCCATAGAAGCAATGCGTCAGGAACTCGTGGAACAGCAGAGGGCCAGTGAAGCCCGTGGGGCAGAACTCGAAGCCATGGCCCAGGAACTGGAAGAACGGGCCAGGATGCTGACTGAACGCGAGAATTCATTCAACCAGAGCTTACAACGGTACGACAATAGAAAGGCGAACGTCGAGCAGAACGCCCGATATCTGACCGGTATGCCTCCGGCCGACGCGGTTAAAATCCTCGTCGCCATGGACGACCAGACGGTCATAGATATCCTCCGGGCGGTGGAAGAGCTCGCGGCCAGTTCCGGCGAAGCGTCGGTTGTGGCGTTCTGGCTTTCATTGTTGCCTGCGGAGCGATCCGCGGGTATTCAAAGAAAGATGGGCGCCAAGCCTACATCCCTGGACTGAGCCGCCTGGGCCCGCTCGACGCGAAAGGAGTTCGTCGTCGATGCAGGCGTTACAAGCGTCAGGTCAGGCTACAGAGGTCAGGGATCCCCTTCCTGTGAGGGGGGCTGGCACTGGTGAGGTCGATAATTCCGGACATCCCTTCATGAAGCTTCTAGCCAGCCTCAGGAATGCCATGAAACAGGGGGATGAAGCGGATATTGATGCTCTTGAATCAGGCTCCGGATCAAAGTCTGTTCAGCTTTCCAGGTGGAAGTCCTTTTCCGGATCTGCCAGAACAATAGAAAATGAAACTGAAGTCGGCGAGGGTGGCTTCCGACAGGATACCGGGCAGCTTGTCATGAACGCATCACCTGCTATGTTTCAAATGGCAGGAAAGCAAACCCATCCAGGAGTTATCGGTTCAGATCTGGCTACCAAGAAGGCCACATCCCTCTCGTTCATTCCTGGTGACACGGCAACTGCCGCGCAGGCTGAGGATGCCAAAGCCGGGGCAAAAAGAACCACAGCGATTAAAACCGGTGATGCCACCTCTGGCTTTTCTTCTGGCAGAGGTCAGGGAGCACAGGATGGCGCAGAAGATCGGAGCCTTGTGCCATTGGACCAGGGGAAACCCGCAAGTCCGGGTGACAGGAAACTGGAAGCAGGCCCCGGGCGGTCCGTAGATGGTTTTACTGAAGTCATGGCCAAGCACAATAGGTGGGGGGCAGCAGGAAAGCTTGATGGTATACAGATCGCTTCCTCGGTTGGCTTGAATGGTGTCACGAATGTTTCTGCAGCGAATCGCAACCAGAGCCAGGCTAGCCTCCGTGACAAGGAAGGTTCTGCTTCCCCTGTTGACGAAGCCAAGGCCTCCGGACGCCAGCCTTCACGGTACTCTGTGGTGGATATGCGCCTCAAGGCTTCGGCTGCAAAAACCGATTCAAATAACCAGCTCGAGGGTAAATCGGCAGGGAAGCCGAATGGATCCGAATCACTTGAACTGAACCGCAGTGGTTTGTCTGGCACCGATGCAGCGGGTCGCCAAATAGGCAACGACCAGCCAGCTGGTGGCTTCAACGAGGTAACCAAGGGAACTGGAGCCGAAAACAGTGACAAGACACCGGCCAGTTTTGCTGAAAATCTGGCTGCAAGGCTTCGGGACGGCGGCTCCATGGACATTGTCAGATCTGCCCAGATTGTCCTGAAGGATGGCGATGCAGGGCTCATCCGGCTACGGTTGGAACCCGAATCCCTCGGTGGCGTCAAGATAGAACTTAAAATGGCCGACAAACAAATAAGCGCCCGAATCATTGTTGAATCGGATCTGGCCGGCGAGGCCTTCCGCTCATCCCTCGATTCCCTGCGGGATGCCTTTGCATCCAGCGGTTTCGAGACGACATCCATAGAAGTGGAAGTCAGGGACGGCCGGGCTGGAACTGGTGATGCAGGCAGGGATAATTCCGGCAATGATGAGGATGAGGAAGGCAACAACCTGTACTTGGCCCGCAAGGCTGGGGAACTGGGAGATGCGGTTCCCGCAGCTGATGCAGCCTATGGGCGCTACGGCGTGATTGATCTGGTAGTGTAGGAAAGGGGATGGTTCCATGGATATAGCTCTGACGATGAACCCGACGGAGACGCTCCGCACGCAATTCCAGGTAGATGCCTTCAACAAGGCGCTTGGGGGCGGGAAGGCGCCAAAAGCGGAACTGGACAAGGATGACTTTCTGAAGATTCTCGTAACCCAGTTGCAGCACCAGGATCCAACCAATCCCATGCAGGACCGCGAATTCATAGCCCAGATGGCCCAGTTCTCGTCCCTTGAGCAGATCACCAACATGTCCCAGAACTTCAGCAAGCTATCGGGTATCCTCAATTCCAGCGAAGCCCAGGCCCTGCTGGGACGAACTGTAGAAATACTGGATGGCGAGACTGCGATCAATGGTAAGGTTTCACAGATAGTACGGGGTGATTTTCCCCTCGTCATGGTGAATGGTTCATTCTACGACCTCGCGCAGGTCGGTAAAGTCTTGGAAGAATAAGGAGGCGCCGTCATGATGCGATCATTGTATTCCGGCGTCGCCGGCCTGCAGAACCACCAGGTTCGCATGGACGTGCTGGGCAACAACATAGCCAATGTCAACACAACGGGTTTCAAAAAAGGGCGTGTCAATTTCCAGGACCTCCTGTACCAACAGATGTCCGGCGCGGCCAAGCCCAATGAGGAAGTCGGTGGTGTGAACCCCAAGGAAATCGGTCTTGGCATGAGCATCGCCAGCGTGGATACCATCCACACCCAGGGTTCGCTGCAGACCACCGGTGTCATGACTGATGTAGCAGTGCAGGGCAATGGCTTCTTTGTACAGAAAAAAGGTGATGCCACACTGTTCACCAGGGCTGGTGCCTTTGGTCTGGACAGCACGGGTATGCTCGTGAATCCCGGCAATGGATTCCGCGTACAAGGCTGGAATGCCCAGGTTATAAACGGGGTGGAAGTCCTGAATACCTCCGGCGCTCTGGACAACCTTGTCATTCCAATAGGGGCAAAGGATCCAGCCCGGGCTACCGAGCAGGTATACCTGGCCTGCAACCTTGACAAGCGTCTGCCCGAGATTCCCGAGGGTGCTCCCGCAGAGACCATCAGGCAGTCCACCTGGCAGGTGGAGGAGAAAGTCTACGATGCCTTTGGAGATGAACATATCCTTCGTGTCGAATTTACCAAAGTGCCCGGCCAGAACAACCAGTGGCAGGCTACAGTCGCGGTAGATCCTGAATCCGAGGCTGGAACCAACGCCGCGGTAGGTCTTGCACCCGATGGCCTTGAAGGCAACACCTTCATTGTCGAGTTTGACAATCTTGGTGTACTCCGCCAGATAGTCGATGGTCAGGGCAATGTATCGGCCACTGAAGGCTTGCTGGCTATGAATATTGCCTTTGACGTTGCCGGATCTACCCCGGGGGAAGACGGAGCGCCCGTTCGCCAGACCCTTGCCCTGAACATGGGTACGGTCGGCAGTGTCAGGAATACGATCACCCAGTTCGCCGAGTCATCCAGCACCAAGGTCTTCGAGCAGGACGGCTATGGCATGGGCTACATGGAGAACTTCAAGATCGACCAGTCAGGATCCATCACTGCAGTGTACTCCAATGGTTCGAGCCGCCTGATAGGCCAGTTGGCTCTGGCAACTTTCACCAATCCGAACGGACTAGAAAAAGCCGGTGAAACCAATTTCATGGCGTCCAACAACTCGGGCATGGCCAACATAGGACCCTCGGGCATAGCAGGCAAGGGCAAGATACTGGCAGGGACGCTGGAGATGTCCAACGTTGACCTGGCCGAGCAGTTCACGGATATGATAGTAACCCAGCGTGGCTTCCAGGCCAACTCAAAGACGATCCAGACCTCGGACCAGCTTTTACAGGAACTCCTGACCCTCAAGCGGTAAGGATGAAAGGACGGTAGCCGATGATTGAATTAAGCAGGTTGTCGGGTACCATCTTCTGGCTCAATCCACATCAGATAGAGTATATTGAAAAAACGCCGGATACCAGCATAGTGATGCTATCTGGCAAACATATCCTGGTACGCGAAAGTGTTGCGGAAGTACAGGACAGGATCCTGGAATATCGCCGTCTGATCGGCGCGTTCAAGAACGAGGAGTAGTCTGCATGGATTTAGCTACCTTTATCGGACTTGTCGCCGGATTCTCTTGTATCATCCTGTCGATGTATGCTTCCGGTGGTGATGTATTTACCTACCTCGATCCCGCATCCGCCCTGATGACCATAGGTGGATCTTTTTTTGCCCTCATGATGAACTACAGCATCAAGGAAATGATTGCCATCTTCAAGATCCTCGGGAAGACTTTCAAAGTTCCGGATTTTGGTGAGATGAAAGTCGCAGAGACCTTGCTTTCACTGTCCGAACGGGCCAGGCGAGAAGGCATCCTCTCCCTTGAAGAGGAGATAGAGGGTGTTGACAGCGATTTCATGAAACGTGGGCTTCGAATGGTCGTAGACTCGGTGGATCCTGAAGTCATCAGGACCATTCTGGAGACAGAGCTGAACCAGATGAACGACCGCCATGGACGCTGGCTGAAGATGCTCGATCAATGGGCCAAACTGGCACCAGGCATGGGCATGCTTGGTACCGTTCAGGGTCTCATAGCCATGATGAAGAACCTGGAAGACAAGAGCCGGATCGGGCCGAATATGGCTGTGGCCCTCATCACCACATACTATGGTGCCATGATGGCCAACTTCCTGATCATGCCTCTGATGGGAAAACTGGCTTCCCAGGATGCCGCGGAAACCAAGGTGTGGGAGATGGTGCTCGAAGGGGTTCTTTCCATACAGCAGGGGGACAACCCCCATATCCTCCAGATGAAGCTTGCATCATACCTATCCCCTGAAAGCCAGAAGAAGCTAGAAGAGCTTCATCCGGCAGCATAAGGCCGAATCATTATGGCAAGAAGAGCCAAGAAAAAGCAGGAATTAGGCGGTCTCGCGGAGTGGATCGTAACCTATGGCGATATGATCACCCTGTTGCTTGTGTTTTTCGTTGCCTTGTTCGAGATCACCGAAGTCGATGTCACCCAGTACAGTCAGCTCATCTCCAGCCTGAACAATATTGGCATGGGTGCGACCACAGGCGGCAATACCCTGTCAGCGGGCCGTCTGGCCGAACTCGGCAATAGTATCTCCACACTGCCGTCCATGGAAAAAGGCAAGCTGCTTGCCACTGCCAAGACAAAGGCCGTTTCCCTGTTCCAGCCAGAGATAAAATCCAATAAGGTCAGGATAACCTCAGACGAGAAGGGCCTGGTCATCTCCCTGGCTTCGGATGCGTTTTTCAGGCCTGCCAGTGCGGATATCAATATCGAGGAAACCAGGGGAATGTTGGTGCGCCTGGCTGAACTACTCAAGTCTCCGGAGCTTGAAGGACGAACCTTCCGGATCGAGGGACATACTGACAGGACTGCAACCGATCCCGGAGGCCAATGGTTTTCAAATTGGGAGCTATCTTCTGCCAGGTCGCTTACAGTACTCCATTTCCTGACCGACTTCGGAGCACCGGAAAGCCGATTTCAGGTGGCTGGCTACGCCGATACTGTTCCCATCGCCGATAATGCCACCCCCGAAGGGCGGGCGTACAACCGGCGCGTAGATGTGATAATTCTGGACGAGGGCCACCTGTAGGCCATAGGGAGGGTGCTGGTATGGGAGATTTCAATGATGGCGGGCCGGATTTCAATGAAGCCACCGAGCCAGTAGACAAGCCGAAGAAAGGCAGAGGCGGAGCCAAGGCCATACTTGGCCTGCTTAAATGGATAGCTATCGGCCTCGGCGCGGTTATCTTCATAGTGGTCATCGTGGTGGTGACGGTCAGCATCCTCAATGCGCAGACCAAGCCCCTGACAGCAATTCCTACATCAGAGGACTTCCAGCGGGCTACGCCGATCTATGCCACATATACCAATATTGACCAGATCAGTACCAATACCACTGACCGTGAACCTTGGTCCATCATTGTCAAGGTCAATCTGGCGTATGATGAAGCGGACAAGACCATCCAGACCGAACTTACCGCGAGGCGGTATCAGCTACAGGATGCATTGCGTAACTTCTTCAGCACAAAGCGCATTGCCCAATTGATGCCTGAACAAGAGGCAATCCTCAAGGAAGAACTACGCGAAACCCTAAACCGGATGCTTACCAAACCGGCTATCAAGGATGTTTATTTCCAGGATTTCAAGCGTAACCAGATGTAGAAACCGGGGTCGGCTTTTTCGTAAACCGTTGCGGAAAGCTCGTTTGTATGCCATTATTGACCAGTAAAGGCCGGTTGCACAATCAGATAGCGGCCTGCAGGATACCGGGCGGAGAACCATTATGACCGAAGTCCTGTCCCAGGACGAAATAGATCAGCTCCTCACCGCCATAAACGCAGGGGATACCTCCCTGGAGACTGTCCAGTCCTCCACTGACTCGCGTAAGATCAAGATCTATGACTTCCGCCGGCCTGACAAGTTCTCCAAGGAACAGATGCGAACGGTGCAGAACATGCACGAGACGTTTGCACGTCTGACCACCACCAGTCTGTCGGCGTCCTTGCGGATCCTGGTCAATGTGCACGTAGCCTCTGTTGACCAGCTTACCTACGAAGAATTTATCAGATCCATTCCAGCCACCACCACCTTGGCTGTGGTCAGCATGGATCCCCTTAAAGGTCAGATCATTCTTGAAATAGATCCTGCAGTGACTTTCACCATAATAGACCGTCTGTTTGGTGGCGCGGGGGAAGGCTCCAAGCTGACCCGTGAGCTTACGGATATCGAGCATTCGGTCATGGAAGGCATCATAGTCAAGATCCTTGGCAACCTCCGGGAGGCCTGGACACAGGTCATCGACCTAAGGCCACGGTTGTCTCAAATTGAGGTCAATCCCCAGTTTGCCCAAATAGTACCTCCTACCGAAATGGTGGTACTGGTCACCCTGGAGACCAAGATCGGTGATGTCGAAGGAATGATGAACCTCTGCATCCCTTATCTTACCATCGAGCCCATTATTTCAAAGCTCTCGGCACAGTACTGGTATTCATCGGTTCGGCGTGGTGCCACAACCGAGAATCTGAATATCCTGAAGGAAAAGCTATCCACCATCGACGTACCGGTGATTGCCGAAATCGGACGCATACAGGTTACCGTCAGGGATGTCCTTAATCTCATGGTCAATGACATAATCCGCCTCTACAACGTGAAGGTGGATGATCCCATGGTGCTCAATGTAGGCAACAAGAAGAAGTTCCTCTGCCGGCCGGGTGTCATAGGCAGGAAAATGGCCGTGCAGATTACCAAGAAACTGGAAGAAATGGGCCAGGAAGAATACGAAGAACTGGCTGTGGAAGGTGAGGATAGTTATGAGTGACGGCGCACTCTCACAAGACGAGATTGATTCCCTGCTTGCTGGACTGGATCCAAGTATGGGTAGCGCCAGTGCTCCGTCGCCTCGTCAAGGTGGCGGTGGTGGCTTGTCGCCCAACGAGCTGAAGGCTTTCAAGGCCATGATGGAAGAGCTCGGTGATACCCACGGTCAGACCCTGTCCATGATGACTGGCAAGGATGTAAGCTTCTCTCCACCCCAGGTGGACGAAACCGACCGTGACGGGATGTTGCCGTCAATGCCGGAGGAAGTTCTTGCTATCAAGGTGGACATGACCGGAGGGATACCTGGCGACCACTTGTTCCTGTTGCCCCAGGATGTTTCCATACGCATCGCTGCTCTGAGCAACCAGGATGAATCCCTTTCGGAATTGGATGATATGGCCATTTCTGTCGTTTCGGAAAGTGTTTCAAGCATGACAGGTTCGGCGATCAATACCTTCACTGAACGGACGGGAAACCGTTCCATACAATCTTCCGTTGCCGATGGGGCTTTCGGTCCAAAGGCCATAGCACGGTTCCCGGCCGGGAATTTCGTACGGGTTTCATATTCCTTCAATCTTGACGGATCGCCTTACAAAATGTGGGAAATATACTCCCAGACTTTTGTCAAAGACATAGTCGCAGCTTCGGGAGGGCAGTCCCAGGCGGGCATGGGTATGCAGCAGCAAGGAAATCAGGGTTCCATGGGTGGTTCCATGAATATGGGCGGTAATTTTCCACCCATGGGGGGCATGCAGAATATGGGTTCCGGTCAGCAACAAATGGGCTATCCCCAGCAGATGATGGGAATGGGACAAGGCATGCCATATCAGTCGCCAGTCATAGGGATGTCGCAGCCAAATGTACAGCCAGTGCAATTCGCCAATCTTGGTATGAGCCAGCACTCCTCTGAGAGTGGCAACATTGGTCTGATCATGGATGTCTATATGGAGCTCACTGTAGAGCTCGGCCGTACCAAGAAACTGATCAAGGATATTCTTGGTATAGGTGAAGGAACCATCATCGAACTCGACAAACTTGCAGGTGAGCCTGTGGACATTCTGGTCAATCATAAATTGATCGCCAAAGGCGAGGTGGTGGTGATTGATGAAAACTTCGGTGTCCGTGTTACCGAGATAGTATCTCCAATGGAACGCATGGCCGAAATGAGCTGATCCGCAACGTTTCCTGCGCCTGCCTGATGCTTCCTATTCTTTATTCACTATAGACTTGTTGCCATTTCGTAAGCTCTGGGGTACAATGTTCCCCGGAGGGGAAATTGAATAAGCTCACACGCTTTCTATATGCGGTGGTGTTCTGCCTTTTTGCGTTTTCAGGGCTTGGTGCCCAGCAAGCGGATCCGGTAGACAATCAGCCGCTGCTCCCCATAGATGAAACAACGCTTGTGCTGGCTGAAGCCGCTGAGGAGGAAATCCAGGCTCCTTCTACATCGCTATTCCCTTATATCCTGCGCATGATCATTGTTCTGGCCTTCGTGATTGCTGCAATCTACGGGCTTTATGCTTTGATCAAACGATCCTCCAGACCGCGTAACGAAGAAGACGTCTACATCAAGGTTCTCGCAAGTTCGCCCCTGGCTGCGGGTAAAACACTTCATGTAGTCTCGGTTGGCGAACGGGCCTGGTTGCTCGCTTCGGCCGATGCGGCTGTTTCAGTGGTTTCGGAGATAGAAGACAGGGAATTGATCGATGCCTTGACCCTAAGGGTGGCCGCTTCGCCTGGAATCGCCCGGGAAGACTTTGTTGCATCCCTCAAGCGTTTACTCACCAAAGGCTCTAGAACGGGTGGTGGGGTTTCGGGCAGTGTTGATTTTCTGGTCAAGCAGCGGGATCGACTTAAAAAGATGTGATACCCTTGACCACTCTGGCTGAGTGGCGCTGGTCGGCTTCAGGCTCCCGGGAGGGAAAATGCGAAAATTGTTGCTGTTATTGCTTTTTTCTCTCCTCTCCACTGCAATGTATGCCCAGGCCACCGATCTTTTCCCTTCTCCAGCCGATAGTGCCCGGAATATCCCGATTCCCAATGCCCGACAAGGTGCTGGTAATTTCCCTGGTGGCGCCGTATCGGCAACGAGTGCCACCCCGCAGAATCTCCCTGTCATACCCTTCCTGGACATTTCAGTACGTCAACCCGAGACTGGCCAGGATGTGGCCTTCAGCCTTCAGCTTCTTCTGATCCTTACGGTCTTGTCCCTGGCTCCGAGCATAATCATACTGATGACCAGTTTCCTGCGGGTTTCCATAGTCCTGGATTTCGTTAAGCGGGCTTTGTCCCTGCAGCAGGTGCCACCCAATCAGGTACTTCTAGGCATAGCCTTTTTTCTTACCATATTCATAATGTGGCCAACCTTTAACGAGATCTACGACAATTCCCTGCGTCCCATGTCGGAAGGCGAGATAAGCATACAGGAAGCCTACGAGGCCGCGGAGCGGCCATTGAGGCTCTTCATGTACTCCCAGATGCGTTCGAACCCGGAGAACATCCGTCTTTTCATGACCATGCGCGGTCTGCCAAAACCTGAGACCCTGGCAGATGTGCCAACCTACATACTCATTCCATCCTTCATACTCAATGAACTGACTATAGCATTCAAGATAGGTATATTGCTTTTCATACCCTTCATCATCATCGATATGGTGGTTGCCTCGATTCTCATGTCCATGGGTATGATCATGTTGCCGCCGGTCATGATTTCCACTCCTTTCAAGCTTATCCTTTTCGTTTTGGTTGATGGCTGGAACCTTATGACCAGACAGCTGGTAGAGTCCTTCCTCAGGAATATGCCATGAGCATAGGTGATGTTTCGGGCATCATGGCTTCTGCCATATTCCAGATACTCATTCTGGCAGGGCCTATCCTTATCATTGCTCTGGTAGTAGGTCTGGTCATCGCCATTCTGCAGGCTACAACGAGCATCCAGGAACAGACCCTGACCTTTGTGCCCAAGATCGCTGCCATAATGCTGGCTCTGGCTCTGCTTGCGGGTTGGATGTTTGCAACCTTGGGTGAGTATACCAAAGACTTGTTCTCCCTGATTCCGGGAATGGCGGGATAATGGATCGGGGGATCGTGTGCTGAACGAAATGGTTGCCAACGCCGACCTCCTGTTCCTCATCGCTGTACGGGTTCTGGCCATGATCGAGACAGCCCCTCTCCTGTCAGGGGAAGGCAGCCCGCAAATAGCCAAAATTGGTCTTGCTGGCTTTGCAGCCGTGGCCGTATACCCCTGGGTTCTCGAAGCAGGTTATCCCATGCCAGGTGATGCCATAGGGTATTTCGGAGCCATAGTAGGTGAAGCCCTGATTGGAATAATCATAGGCTTCTTCCTGGCCAGCTGTTGTAAAGGCAGCAAAGACAGTGGACAGGAAGAAGCCTATGATTATTCCAATCAGGGCTTCACCTACTA